>NZ_JAKIHL010000048.1 GCF_021608135.1 Microaerobacter geothermalis | reverse complement strand
ATACGAAGTTCAGAAGAATACTGCATCATAACTACTGGAAACATTTACAACGATTATCCCGGGCATCCCTATACCCATTTTTATCTGGAAATTGATACCAAGCACTTGACATTTTTAGATCAGTATGACCCGGGAGCGAATTATTTTCATATCAAATGGTAATTATCATACCCCCGAAGAAATTCGGGAGCTGTTTTCAATGCTGATCGGAAAGCCTGTTGATGAAACATTCTCCATGTTCCCTCCTTTTTATACGGATTGCGGGAAAAACATTTCTGTTGGGAAGAATGTATTTATCAATTCAGGCTGCCGCTTTCAGGATCAGGGCGGCATAACAATCGGCGACGGTGCGCTTATTGGGCACAATGTGGTACTGGCTACCCTTAATCATGATTTGGACCCAAGCAAACGCAGCAATCTGCATCCTGCGCCCATTGTGATTGGCAAAAATGTATGGATTGGGTCAAATTCAACTATCCTTCCGGGTGTGGCCATTGGCGATGGAGTTGTTATTGCAGCCGGTGCAGTTGTGACCAAGGATGTGCCTCCAAATGTTGTTGCAGGCGGAGTGCCTGCGAGAGTTATCAAGAAGATTGAAATCCAGTCCTGATGTTTTTGTTGAGATTAATTAGGCAGTGATTGATAAGCAACTCGGTTTGCTACCTAAATGGATGTTTGCGACGAGAACAAAAAGTTTAAAGAGATGGTTTAGATTTTCCATGGAACAAGGAGGTAAAACATGCGAAGAATCATATACTTACTGCTTTGCATTTTGCTTATATTTGCGCTTACAGCCTGCAATTCAACACGTAATGAACAAAACTCCAAATCGGCTTCTCCCAGCGAAAGTGCGGAAAGTATAAATACATCTGCACCTATGGAAAGCGAGAATAGCAGTCCGTCGGATAATCCCCTTTCTGGCAGTAAACCCACAGAAGTATCAGAGCGGCCATCTGCGGGAATGGCACCGGCTTCGACAGTGCAACCATCTGCATCACCTGCGGAAAGCGCACCGGTTCCAACAACAAGACCGGCTGTGTCCCCTTCTCCAAGCTCATCTGCGGAAACAGGAGATAAAGACACGGAGGATGATAATATGATTTCCATTAATATTGCCGTAGGCAGCACTACATTTACAGCAAAATTATATGATAACGAAACGACACAGGCACTTATCGCGCAATTTCCCATGACAATACAGATGGATGAGCTGAATGGTCAGGAGAAGTATTACTATCTTTCAGAGAATCTTCCTGCCGCATTTACACAACAGCCCTCAACCATCCATGCCGGCGACATTATGTTATGGTCAGGAAACTGTCTGGTGCTTTTTTATAAAACCTATTCCAATTCCTATGGTGGTTATGTACCGCTGGGAACAGTTGACGACCCGTCAAACCTTGCTTCTGCTCTTAGCTCAGGAAATGTACAGGTTACATGGTCGCTTGCCGACTGACTAGCTTAAAAAGGAGGGGATTAATGATAAATGAAAAAGATGACGATTGCCCTTCTGTTAATGCTCGCAGCATGGACATTTCTTATTACCGGTTGCAGCCAGACAACGGAAAAGGTTTCTGCCGACAGCAGTCCGGCACAAAACACCGCATCTGCATTGCCGCCTAAAGGTGAGGATGCAAACAGCGAAACACAAAATCAAGATAAAGCAACACCCATTGTGTACATGACAAGAAAAATTACCCCCGAAGGTTTAATGACGGTTTATAAAGCATTGGAATGGACACCTGAAGGCAAAGTTGCTGTCAAATTGAGTACAGGCGAACCACCTGCCAGCAATTATTTGCGGCCAGAGCTAATCAAAGATCTTGTACAACAGGTAAATGGTACGATTGTGGAATGCAATACCGCTTATGGCGGCTCCCGCGCCTCTACCGCCATGCATCTTCAGGTCGCAAAGGATCACGGTTTTACCGCGATTGCAGATGTGGACATTATGGATGCGGACGGCTCTATGAGCCTGCCGGTGACGGGAGGAACGCACTTGAAAGAAAACTTCGTCGGCTCGCATTTTGCGAATTACGACTCCTTTCTTGTCCTTTCCCATTTTAAAGGACATGCGATGGCCGGGTTTGGCGGTGCAATCAAGAATATTTCCATTGGCATTGCCTCCAGTGAAGGCAAGAGCTGGATACATACTGCAGGGAATAGCCGGACCAGTCCCTGGGGCGGGGATCAGGACGATTTTCTTGAATCAATGGGCGATGCAGGCAAAGCGGTTTCCGATTATCTTAAAAACGGCAAGAACATTGTCTATATCAATGTGATGAACCGCCTATCAGTAGACTGCGACTGTAACGGGAATCCCGCCGAACCTGATATGCACGACATCGGGATTCTGGCCTCCACCGACCCGGTGGCGCTTGATCAGGCTTGCATTGATCTTGTGTACGCCGCACCGGACAGCAAGTCTTTGATTAATCGCATTGAATCCAGGAACGGGCTTCTTACGCTGGAACACGCTGAAAAGATCGGTCTCGGCAGCCGGAAGTACAAGCTGGTAAGCGTTGATGATTGAGATGTTGCACCGTGAATTCGTCTACCTCTGGTACTACTTCAGCATTCAGCTTGAACAGATTTTCCCCTACTGGCTACTGGGCATGCTCGTCGGTACGGTGGTGTCGGTTTTCGGCAAGGAGCGAATCAACCGGCTATTCTACGACCTGCGGAATAAAGAGCTGGGACTGTTTGGTATTGTGCCTGCCTGTATTTTAGGCATTGCCTCGCCGCTGTGCATGTACGGCACAATACCGATTGCTGCTTCCTTTTCAGAAAAAGGGATGCGCGATGACTGGCTGGCGGCATTTATGATGTCTTCCATTTTGCTCAATCCCCAGCTTATTATCTACAGCACGGCCTTGGGCACAACCGCATTGACCGTTCGGATTGTGTCCTGCTTTTTCTGCGGAATTGCGGCAGGACTGCTGGTACATTTCTTTTACCGGGGAAAAGCGTTTTTTAATTTCTCCGGCTTTGGTGAACCGAAAAGCCGAGATACGCATCCGAACATTCTGATGCGGCTTATGAAAAACTTCGGTCGCAACGTCAAAGCGACCGGTCCGTATTTTCTGCTGGGCATTGCTTTATCGGCGCTGTTCCAGCGATATGTACCTTCCGAGACGTTTGCAAGCCTGTTTGGAGATAACAAAGGCTTTGGGGTGCTGATGGCGGCTACCATCGGCGTGCCGCTGTATGCCTGCGGCGGCGGGACAATCCCGTTGCTGCAGCAATGGCTATACGATGGCATGAGCATGGGATCGGCAGCGGCCTTTATGATAACAGGGCCTGCCACTAAAATAACCAATTTGGGAGCGATGAAGATCGTGCTGGGCATGAAGCGGTTTTTGCTTTATTTGGCCTTTACTATTCTGTTTGGAATAGGAACGGGATTAATAATTGACTTGATTTAAGGAAGGTGATTTTAAATGACAGATTTAAGCAATAGCGTGATATTTCCCAAAGGAGAAAAGCTGGAGAGCGATAATTTCAGCGGCAATGTATGGCTGAACATGATTGTGCCGTCCCAGTCAAAACTTGGCTGCCCTATCTATAATGTTACATTTGAGCCGGGTTGCCGGAACAACTGGCATAAGCACCCCGGAGGGCAAATTCTGCTTGTAATCGGAGGCCGAGGCTGGTATCAGGAGGAAGGAAAAGAAGCCCGTGAGCTTCGCGCAGGCGATGTTGTTGAAATCCCGTGCAATGTTAAGCACTGGCATGGAGCGGCGAAGGATAGCTGGTTTGTTCATCTGGCAATAGAAGCAAATCCGAAAGCCGGTCCCGTTGAATGGCTGGAACCGGTGGACGACGAAGCCTATGGGAAGCTGAAATAATCAGGAGGTGTGCTATGGACAGACCATATATCATATGCCACATGGCAATGTCACTGGACGGAAAGGTCACCGGAGATTTTTTGGAAAAAAGCGAATACGGCAAATTCATTGAGGATTATTACAGAATACACAGGGAATACGGCGCGGACGGCTTTCTCTGCGGCAGGGTGACGATGGAGGGCAGCTTTCCCCAGCCCTCAGTTACTACGCAGGAGTACGACGGCCCGCCCATTGCGCGGGAGGATTATATCGCAGAGAAAGCGGCGTTTTATGCGGTTGCAATAGATCCGAAGGGAAAGCTCTGGTGGAGCAATCGTGCGATTTCCGACCCGGATGAAGGCTACGACGGCGCGCATATCATAGAAGTGCTGACAGAAAGTGTTCCCGACGCATTTCTGGCACATTTGCGGGACAAAGAAGTTTCTTACCTGTTTGCCGGAAAAACCGAGTTGAATCTTCCGCTTGCCGTTCAAAAGCTTAAAGATCTGTTTGGAATTGAAAAACTGCTGCTGGAGGGCGGCGGAATTGTCAACGGTTCCTTTTTGCAGGAGGATCTGATTGATGAAATCAGCCTTGTGGTAATACCAGCAGCCGAATGCAATGAAAATGCTATCCCACTTTTCAAAACAGGGAAATATGGCGCAAAAACTGCGCCGGCAAAACCCTTTCATCTGAAAGAAGCAAAAAGACTAAACGATGATGGCCTTTGGCTAATCTATTCAAAAAATTAAAAAGGAGAATGGATATGTATAATTTTGTATTTCAAAACACAACAAAAATCTATTTCGGTGAAAACCAGTTGGAGCATTTGGGCGAAGAATTAAAGCAGTACGGCACCCGTGTGCTGCTAACTTATGGAGGAGGTTCCATCAAAAGAATCGGCCTTTACGACAAAGTTATGGAGGAATTGAAAAAGGCAGGACTTAATGTCTTTGAACTGTCCGGCATTGAGCCGAATCCCCGTCATACCACCGTCAACAAGGGCGCGGATATATGCAAAAAAGAAAATATTGATGTGCTTCTTGCCGTCGGAGGCGGATCTACCATCGACTGCACAAAGGCAATTGCCGCCGCTGCATTTTACGATGGAGATAGTTGGGATCTGGTGACGCATAAAGCGCCTGTCACCAAAGCATTGCCTATTGTAACGATATTGACACTGTCCGCTACCGGCTCGGAGATGGACTCGGGAGCCGTCATCAGCAATCTGGACACCAATGAAAAGATTGGCCTGATGCATCCTCTGCTTCAGCCGAAAGTGTCCTTCCTTGACCCCGCCAACACTTATTCCGTAAGCGCCTTTCAGACAGCCTGCGGTGCCGCGGATATCTTGTCCCATATTTTTGACTGCTTTTATTTTACAGCATCAAAGAAAATGGACATGGTAGACCGCGTTATGGAGGACGTGATAAAAACCGTAGTCAAATACGCTCCCATTGCCGTTAAGGAACCGGAAAACTATGAAGCCAGAGCCAACCTCATGTGGGCATCCTCTTGGGCGCTGAACGGCTTCCTGACAACCGGCGGATTTCAGGCCCCCAGCTGCCATGCCATGGAGCACGAGCTTTCCGCCTTTTATGATATAACCCATGGGCTTGGCCTTGCCATCCTTACTCCCCGCTGGATGAAATATATCTTGGATGAATCCACCGCACCACAGTTTAAAAAATTTGGCGTCAATATATTTGGAGTTGACGAGTCGCTTTCCGTTATGGAAGGGGCAGAGCGCGCTATCGAGTGCCTGAGCGATTTTCTTTTTAAGACGCTGGGCCTTCAAAGCACCCTTACTGAAATCGGCATTGATGATAAAAACTTTAAGGTCATGGCGAAGAAAGCCTGCTGGGGCGATGTATTGCAAGGGTTCAAGCCTCTGACGCCGGAAGACGTGGAGAATATCTTTAAGATGTGCCTGTAATAAATAATGCGGAATAAAAAGCGGAAAAAGACAGGAGGAAGACAATAATGGCCAAGAAAGCATTGGTAGCTTATTTTTCGTGCAGCGGAGTGACCAAAGGTGCAGCACAAACTCTTGCGGACGCTGCGGGAGTCGACCTTTATGAAATTAAGCCTGAGGTGCCCTATACCGCCGCGGATCTTAATTGGACGGATAAAAAAAGCCGGAGTACGGTGGAAATGAAGGATCCGTCCTCACGGCCTGCCATTGCGGGCAAGGTTTTCAACATGGGCGAGTACGACATTGTTTTTTTAGGTTTTCCCATATGGTGGTATGTGGCTCCGACCATTATCAATACCTTTTTGGAAAGCTATGATTTTTCAGGAAAGACAATCATACTGTTCGCTACTTCCGGAGGAAGCGGCTTTGGCAAAACGATGGAGAAGCTGAAAGGCAGCGTTTCAGCAGCCGCAGAAATTAAGGAAGGCAGGATTTTGAACGGCAAGCCGTCTAAGGAGGAACTGGCTGCATGGATCGAAAGCATTGGTTTGCAGTAAGATTTAATCATGCCTATCCCCGCTTGGCATAAACTTACCTTCTGCTGTAGTTAATTTATTCTACAGCAGAAGGTTCTTTTTGTAATGTCTATCTTTTTTAGGGTGTAATCCAGTTTTGGCTTCAAAGGTTTTTTCTTAGGCAATCAACATAATTCAATATTATTTAATTTATATAGAAGAAAGATGGTAATCAACATGCACTGCATATTTGCAAAACAATTCAGGTACCTAAACATGAACAAGACAAATTCGGCATGACAACACCTGCCGGACTTAAATTGTAGCTGAGCGTATGGCGGGTGCTGCCGTGTAGGTTGGAGCTGACGAGGTTGATATTGTATGGTTTGGACTTCATGCAATATCAAGCGGTTCTCTGCCAATATACATAAGGCAAAAGCTATACGCCGGATACGATTCCATCCCCGTATAAAAAAACAATACGGCGCAAAAAGCAATGACGACCATCCTGGCAGGGCGCTGCTTGATAGAATAGTTTTTGCGGCCGAGTTTACGAATTTCAGTAAACTCGGCCGCTTTTGTCTTTGCGCTGTTTTACATAGATGCCGCAGTCCTCCCCGCCTCCTTTCCCTGAGCTTTCGGGAAAGGAGGTGGAAACGGATGGACAAGAAGTATTTCATTGAACTAAACGGCAGGCAAATTCCGGTCAGCAAGGAAGTATATTATGCTTTCAAGCGTCCTGCTTGGAAAGAGCGCAAGCGCAGACAGATTCGCGCGGAAAAGGAGCTTTCGCTTGAAGCGTTTGCGGACGCCGGGTTTGAGATTCCTTCCAGTCAGGCGCTTGTTGACGAGATCGTCGAGGACAAGCTGTTATTGGACATGCTGTCCAAGGCGCTTTCGGAATTGACCGACGACGAGAGGTTTCTGATTGACGAGTTGTTCTATCAGGAAAAGCCCGAACGTATGGTTGCCAAAGATACGGGGGTTTCTCAAAACACAGTAAATTACCATAAAAACAGGATTTTAGAAAAACTCAGAATGCTTTTGGAGAAAAATTTATAGCTTTTTCTCTATCAACCGCCCCTTCACTTTCCTTTGGATTGTGAGGGGGTTTTTTATTGCCCCGAAATGGAGGTGAGAGACATGAGAAAAAGCGTGAATGCCGCTTTGACGCAAAGTGAGGAAACAACGGAAGAACTGGTTGGCATCCTGACCGCCATCAGCGTGGTGTCAAAGCGGCTGGCAAAGAAACTGGCGATGCTCGAAAAGCCGCCTGATGAAGGGAGGGACAAAACGGATGGAACAGCCGAAACCGCTGCTGCCCATGCCGATTAAAGCCGCACCATACAGGCATCAGATCAACGCTTTTAACTTTGTGTGCGGCAAATTCGGGCTTATTCCTTCGCAGACTATGCCGTCTGCAGGCGCGGCGCTGCTCATGGAAATGGGCACCGGCAAGACCATAACAAGCATCGCGGTCGCTGGCGCTCTGTATCAGGCGGGCAAAATCTGCAGGGTTTTGGTGGTTGCGCCTCTCTCCATCTTAGGCGTCTGGCGGGAAGAGTTCGCCAAATTCGCGGATTTCGATTACAGCCTTGCGGTTCTTGAAGGCAGCGCCGCAAAGAAAATTGATACCCTGCGGCACATGCGCGGCTCTCCCCTGCAAGTCGCGGTAATCAATTATGAATCGGCCTGGCGGCTGGAAAAGGAACTGTCCGCATGGAATCCCGACATGATCATCGCGGATGAGGGACACAAGATCAAAACCTACAACATCGCCGCTTCCAAGGCTATGCACCGGCTGGGCGCGCGGGCAAGGTACAGGCTGCTGCTCACAGGGACGGTCATTACCAACAAAGCCATAGACGTGTTCAGCCAGTATAAATTCTTAAACCCTGCTATCTTCGGCCAGAGCTTCTATGTGTTCCGCAACAGGTATTTTGACATGGTGGGCTACGGGAACCACACGCCGGTGCTCAAGCGGTCAATGGAGCAGGATTTGATGAAAAGGCTTCACAGCGTCGCGTTCCGGGCAACCAAGGCAGAATGCCTGGATTTGCCGGAAACCACCGACATTGTGCGGTATGTGGAGATGGAGAGCGCCGCCATGAAGATCTACAGGAATCTGGTCAGGGACAGCTATGCTGAGTTGGGTCATAGCGAGGTGACGGTGACAAACATACTTACGCGCCTGCTCCGGCTGTCGCAGGTAACCGGCGGCTTTATAGGCGGCGACGAAGGCGGCCCTGTCCAGCGCGTCAGCACAGCAAAAGAGGAAGCGCTTGGAGATATTATCGAGGACGTTTTGCAAAGCGGCAAAAAGCTGGTGGTTATCGCGCGGTTTATACCGGAAATCAAAGCCATCTGCCGGATGCTCGAAAAGAAGGAAATCCGGTATTCGATCCTTATGGGCGGCGTGAAAGACCGCGAGGAGCAGGTGTCGGCGTTTCAAAACGACCCGGAGGTTCAGGTGTTTGTCGGACAGATCGCAACTGCGGGACTGGGCGTGACCCTCACCGCCGCCAGCACCATGGTGTTTTATTCCATCGACTACAGCATGAGCAATTTCGAGCAGGCAAAGGCTCGCATCCACCGCGTCGGTCAGAAAGAGAACTGTACTTATCTGTATCTGACGGCAAAAGGCACCGTCGATGAGAAAGTGCTGAAAGCTTTGAGGGATAAGGCAGATCTGGCGAGAATGCTGGTGGACGATTACAGAAGCGGGCTCAATCCTTTTGCGGCAGGGGGTGAAAAAGCATGAACGAACAAGGCGAAAAAATGTTTGAACTGGCCGAGCAGCTTAAGGAACTCAAAGACCTGAAGAAATCCGCAGAGCAGGAGCTCAAGGAAATCAACGACAGGATCGGCGAGACGGAGTACCGCCTGTCTGAGCTATTTCAGAGGATGAAATTCCCTACGACTTGCCTGATGGATGGGTTTGGTGCAGGTTGGGGGAATTATGCAACTTTGGTGTAACTATTAGTACTATACCGGACAATATTCCAAATGATGCTTGGGTATTAGAATTAGAAGATATTCAAAAGGATACAGGTGAAATTGTTCAATTTAAGACAAAGGCAGAAAGGAAATCAAAAAGTTCGAAACATGTGTTTTATAAAGGAGATGTTTTATATAGTAAACTCAGGCCATATTTAAACAAGGTAACAATTGCGGAAAAAGATGGATATTGCTCATCAGAGATATTACCTTTGCAGTTTTGTAAAGATATTTATCCACAATATGCCATTTGTTTTCTTCGTAGTTCTACTTTTGTTGATTATGCGATAGAACGCTCGTACGGAGTAAAAATGCCTCGTTTAGGAACAGAAGACGGAAGAAATGCTCTATTCCCTCTTCCTCCTCTTGCCGAGCAACAGCGCATTGTCGCTAAAGTAGAAGAATTAATGGCATTATACGAGGAAATAAAGGCAGTAAAAACCAAACCTATTGAACAAATGGATACTAAAAAGGTTATAGACTTCCCAGCGATTAAACAAGATGAGCAGATCCAGTTAGCGGCTCGAGGAATAATCAGTAAAAATTCTTCCAACGAACTGATGCAAGCGATTGATGATATGTTTGCGGGGGATGAATGATGTTTACCGCGAACACTCCGTCGGCCAAAGCAAAATGGGTTTTGGAAACAATGGGTATAAAGGGGATTCCGGCTCCATATTTTGATGATATCGCGCGTCAGGAGAAGATAAAAGTAAAACGATGCTCTTTGCCATCAGAAAAGGATTTGAGCGGGATGCTGATATATAGAGGTGAAATGAAAGGTATCCTTATCAATACATATATTGAAAACATCGGACGCCAAAACTTTACTTTTGCCCATGAGCTTGGCCATTATTTTTTAAAGCATAAACCTCCATATGTATTGGATGGGGAGTCAAGTTTTAGATGCTCAAATCAAGACATGGAAGTTGTAGAAGACTATTCTTCCATAGAAGTTGAGGCGAATCAATTCGCTGTCGAATTATTAATGCCTGAGTTGCTTGTTAAGCCACTTTTAGCAGGAACTGTTTTTGATTTTACTTTAATGAATAGTTTGGCGAACCAGTTTTATGTATCAAAGCATGCGTGCGGGAACAGAATTTTGGACTTTATGAAGGAACCTTATATTCTTATATGCTCTAAGGGGACATTCGTTACCGCAGTGAAATGCTCTAACGCGGCCAAGAGATTTGGAAAAGTATTAAAGAATATTCCCACAGAAAGTCATGCATACAGAGCGATTCAATATGAGCAGAATCAAAAGCAGTTCTATCTTTCGCCTGGCTCTGTATGGTTTGGACAATTATATAGCAATATTATTGTTTACGAGTGCACTCGGGGGAATTATGAGCATGATGTATCTATGACGATTTTGAAAGTAGAGTATTATACAAACCACTGAGGATTTGCATGAGTGGTACCGGAAGAATTTTATATAAAGAAGATGTCACTGGAGAAGATATATGGGAAAGAAAACTGTCGAAAAAGGATGCAAATATCTGCCATTGAAACAAAGAAAAAGACAGGCAACGAGCAATTTTTGAATGCAGGCAGCGATGTCTGCACGCTTAGAGATTTTTGGGCCTGGGCGTATTCTGATCTTATTGGTAATACCGAAAGAGGCAGACTGGCTGAATTCATAGTTGCTATGGCGCTTGGTATTACAGAGGGTATTAGTGTATCGTGGGATAAATATGATTTGCTTTCCAAAGAAGGCATTCGTGTAGAAGTCAAAACTTCTGCATATCTTCAGTCTTGGAGCCAACAGAATTTATCAAAAATAAGCTTTGGCATCCAGCCTACCTACGGCTGGGACAGCATTACAAATGAATATGATACAGAACAAAAGCGCCAATCCGACGTCTATGTGTTTTGCGTGCTGAAACACATAGACCAGGCGACCCTTAATCCGCTTGATCTGTCCCAATGGGAATTCTATGTTTTATCAACGGCTGTTTTGAATAAAGCTGTGCCGGGGCAAAAAACGATATCGCTAAACAAGCTTTTAAATATAGGAGCAAAAAAATGCGAATATGCTATGTTGTATAAAACTATTAAGTATGAGGCAGCGCATTAATGGATATTAACTCAAATGATATCCATTTTGACAACTCGTGCAGTTTAAAAAATGGCATTTTTGCAGATTGATATGTTTCCGCGAACGCAGGAAGCATTTTTCTTCAAATAACATCAATTCAATCGTCTCACGTCATGTGGAGTGTACAGTGTTGCTAAAATTGCGGGGGCAGGATTAAATTCTATGCCCCCATTTTTGCTACTGGATTGATGAAATTGAAATGAATCTTTATCTTTCCACCTTCGAACACTTCGATTTTATGGATGAGTTTGTGAATGACCTGTTTTAATACCTTCTCATCCTCGATGTTAAGGTGGATTAATTTAGAGACTTGTTTTTCAAAGGCATGGATTTGGCTGTCCATGTCTTTCTCTTTGCCTATGAGGGATTGTAGCTCCAATTTTCTAGCGGATAACTGGGTTACCTCTTCGCGGATAAGCTCATTTTGGGTTCTCCACTCGTCCTTGGTCAGGTCACCCTCATTGAGAAGGTCTAACAAATTGCTTTGCTTCTTCGTTAGCTGTTGGATTCGCTTTTCAATTTGCTTTAGCTCCGTATCATGAGTAGCTGCATGCTTTCCCACTTCTTTTTTGGCAACTTCAATCAGTTTTTTCTTTTTTACGCCTTCTTCTGTCAGTTCTTTCAGTACAATTAAAACTTCGGACAAGAGTTTATCCGCTTTAATCAGGTGATGGCTACAAAACGTCTTTCCGTATTTTTGGTATCTCCCGCATAAGTACGCTTTTCTATCGTTTTTATAGTGCATTCCTGTACCGCAATCCGCACAAACCGCTATATGGGCGAATAGGCTTTCTTGCCCGTTGCTTCTTTTCTTGCCTTTGCGTTTTAATTTAGCTTGTACCTCTTCAAATTCTTCCACTGTCACAAGGGCTTCATGGGTGCCAGTAACAACCGTTTGCTGATTTTCTGACACTTGTTTTCTATTTTTGGTACGGATACTGATAACCTCACTGCGATTTTGAACCATATTCCCTGTGTACATAGGATTGGTTAGGATGATTTTCACTGTACTTTGTTGCCACAGTGCCCCCGCATTCTTGGCTCCCTGTACCTTTCTCGGTGTAGGAATGCCAAGTTTAGACAAGTGTTTAGCAATCCTTTGAAGCCCCCAATCCTCATAAAGATATAGGCGGAAAATCTCCTTCACATAGGGAGCATACTGCGGGTCAAGTTCAAGCTGGTTTCCGTTTCTCTTGTACCCAAAAGGCGGGAGGGAACCGTTAAACTTTCCTTTTTTTGCCTTTTCACGTTTGCCAAATTTCACTCGTTTAGATATTTGTTCGCTTTCTTGTTGGGCGACAGTGAGATGGATTGAAAACATTAACTCTCCGTCCGCTGTCTTAGTGTCAATGTTTTGTTCAATGAAAATCATCCCGATTCCCAAACTGTCTAATTCCCGCTTCATGTTTATTCCGTCTTGAATGTCGCGGGCAAAGCGGGAGATTGACTTAAATAGAACGTAATCGAATTTCTTGGCTCTAGCATCCCTCATTAGGCGTTGAATTTCTTTGCGCTTTTTAATACTGGTTCCGCTTACTCCCTCGTCTTTATAGATGTCATAGATTGTCCAGCCCTTTTCCTCCACATAGCGGTTAAAGAAGGAAATTTGATGGCTAACACTGTTCTTTTGGCTGTCCAGTTCAGTACTAACACGAGCATATATTGCACAACGCATAGAGCATTCCTCCGATCAATGTTCTTTAATCGCTCTATACGATGTGCCCCCACCAAAATTAAGGCTTAACTATCCCCTTGTTATCTCGTATAGAGAAACCGAGGAGGGAACAACAGAATGCAACAGATTGAACATGAGTTTGTAGGCAATCAATCCATACAGGAAGCCATGGAAGAATTGTTGAAAGTCTTGGTCAGGTCTGGATTGATTCCTATTGAAGATGAAAACGTAAATCCAAAGGAACAATGAAATACAGGGCACTGTGGGCAACAGTGTTCTTTTTTCTGTTTTATCCTGTTGGCAGAGGACATATCTTAATTCGCAACCCCCTTTCAAAATGCAGTTTAGAATAATTTCAACCATAAGATGATTAGGCTTGTCAATAATTGAAATAGGGAATTGATTATTTTTTAGAAAAAGCTTTAGAAAAATAAATCGGATGATTGTTTCTAACCCCCCAGTGTCTAGGAAAGGAAGCATTCTTCGGCATGACCCTGGGGGCAGCGTGATTCCTACGGGAAATTTTCGGGGAAAAGTGGTGCGTAATGACAATGGGAGGCTCATGTACAGAAAAAAAACCTAGCAAAATTGTAGTAACTGTAAACTATTTCTCTATCGCTTCGTATAGATAATCTATAGGGATATACATATATGACTTGAACCGTGGTTACAGGAGAACACGTAAAAAACTGGCTCGGCACTCATCATGCCGATGTAAGTCGCGTTAGAGGCGGAACGGGATATCTATGCTTCAAGTGATTCTTGAAGCCTCCCATATTATCCGTCGTAGTGTCGAAAGACAGAGAGCCTGGACAGAGAGCGGAGGATTTCCCATTCCCCCGCCGCGTGGTAAAGCTACACATGGGCACGCTGAATGTCTGGTAGGGAACCTCACCGTCACCATTCCCTGTGTTCTCCCCCCAAGCGGGGGAGAAGCAGTTTCCTTCCATCAACCCGCCTGCGAAGCGGGCGGGAGTGTGGAACAATGAAGTAGCTACTTGAAATATAATAATATACTACTGAATAGATATAACCTTAAATTAACCTCCATCTCAATATACAAGCTCCATTCACTGTTGTGTGATGATTAGAATGATGATTCTCCCCAAAATGATTACCTGTAACAGAATTTCTGTCTGATACGCCCCCCACTCAATCCCAGCATGGCATACTGTGTAAAGAATTAAATCCATTGAATAAAGAAACCCCCGCACAACGGCGGGGGAACAGGTTTACCGAAACAACGGCAGATATTTTCTGTAGTAGTCCAAATGATAATCCGAAAGATTCCATCCGTATTGGTTCATGAATCGAGTAACTTTTTCAAGAACACTATTCCTGTGAACGGTGTCGTTATTTTTGGACTTGGCGAGGTACTGGGCAAGGCAAAATTCCACATCTTCAGTTGATAGCGGGTCTTTCACATATTGTACGAATATCTGGACTAGTTCGTCCAAGTCAAAACCATGCCCTAGAATTTTCTCCCGTCTTATTAGAGTAAGGATAGTATCCAACGGCAGTTTTTTCATCATGCCCCCCTCCCTTCATGAGCGGCGGGGGAGTTAAGAAACTCCTGTTCAGCTTTCCATTTACGCCATTGTTTATACTGCTGTTGTACTTCTTGTTCATCATAGCCCTGCTGAACCAAAATACTAACGATTTTTTTCGGAATGGATTCGGTGTAACCATACAGGCAATCCCGTAGTCTCTGAACTGAGATGGCATTCAATACAGCAAACGAATTCTGAGACAATCCAATTTTCGCTATACATTCTCTGACAGGATGTATCATTTAATTACCTCCTTAGGGTATCAATGTATATAGGTTAGACACCTTATAGGAGTAACTAACAGAGAGACATATTGGCGGAGAGAGCAGACAAGAAAATACGTTTGGCAATCCTAATTCTTGATTTTGACCTAGCTTCGTTTTTTCTCAGTCGGTTTGAAATTGGTGCGTGGTGCGGATATTCTAGCAAATCTGTCCCCAATAGACCGTACCTATCCGCACCATATTTTACCACATCCGTCGCCTGACTAGGGATTAATTTTGGACGATACGATTAATGTTTGTTCAGTTAACGGGCAGGTTAGTTGAATAAGAAACGTGTTAAAAATAAAAAAACATACAAGGGATTATAAATTTAACTAGTGTATTGATCCAAGGAGGATTATTGCAGCTTTTTTTGTTGAAACACAGTTAATATTTCTATAATGGTTCAAACTACTATTATGTGACTTTAACTTGTTAAGGTTGCATGATACGGTTCCTTGATCATGCAACTTTACAGTTGCTTATGCTTGACAAGCAACCGCAGGGTTGCTTATACTCGATATATGAATTGGGACAAAGACGCTATATTCAAAGCACTTGGCGACTCGACTCGGCGGCTTATATTAGACGAACTATCCGAACGCAACGAGATGACGTTGTATGAACTTACGGTACGTCTCATTATGAAGCACGACCTTACCATTTCGCGACAGGCGATAGCTAAACATCTTTCTGCATTGGAAGATGCAGGGCTCGTAAAATCAGAAAAAAAGGGAAAATATCGAGTGGTTATATTCAATAACGAACCACTTAAAAATTTGCTGAAAGGATGGATAGAGTAATTTTAATCTTAAAAACTTCTGAAGAATGTATGGGTTTTTCTGATTGGAGCCAGATTGTTAGCAGAGCACCAACGTCGCAAATATCAAAGGAGGCAAAAACATTATGAAAATCATTGTTACCAGTATATTCGTTCAAGATCAAGACAAGGCATTGGAGTTTTATACAGAAACGCTGGGCTTTGTAAAAAAGCATGACGTTCCCGTCGGAGAATTTAGGTGGATAACGCTTGTTTCTCCCGATGAGCAAGACGGTACCGAGCTTTTACTCGAACCGAATGACCATCCTGCCGCCAAAGAGTATCAAAAGAAGATATTTGCCGATGGCATCCCAGCAACAATGTTTGGCGTTGCAGATATTAATAAAGAGTACAAACGATTATTGGAAAACGGCGTGAATTTTACTATGGAGCCGACAAAAATGGGCGAACTCACAATAGCTGTCTTCGACGATACATGCGGCAACCTTATTCAGATTGTGCAGAAGTAACTTTATGACGAAATCTCGGTACTTAAAAGAAAAAAGGAGTAGAAGTAACCGATATTTCAGATGATGGCCATGGCGGTTTTGAATATTGGGATCCCGAGGGTAACAAGCTACACACAATGGCGATATAAGTTGGTTAAACTAACGGGAAACGATAGTTGAATCAGAGCATAAGGAACCACTCCATCGCTGGAGTGGTTTTAACTTTATATACTGATGAACACATTGTAATTATATTGCGCTTTGTGCTTAGATGCGCCGCGGGGAACCGTATCACAAGTGATGGTACACAGGATCAGAAAGGAAATATTACTTGATAGTAGCTATATCAGCAGATTAAGACGATAGTGATAATTGTCCGGCGCAAAGACTATAAAATAAAGCCTTTGTTCGCCGCTTTTTTTGTTGAACTAACGATCTTCGTTAGTTCAATGATGAGTGGCTTCTGCAAAAGTAGATTATGTTCTGCGAAAATAAAGATTTAGACTGATCCCGCGCAGTTTTTGAAGCCGATCTACCAATAGGAAGGCGTTCTTAAGTGGCAAACGTGTGATGTATTTTATAACCATGCCTTTTTTAAGAGCTTCACACCAAGCTGGATTTCATCACAAGAAAGATTACTAAAACCAAGTTTAATAATTGGTTTATCGGTATGATTTTTAATGAAGTAGAGTGAGGTAGGGTAAACTTTAACACCATGAAGAGAAGCTTGTTGAATTAGCCATTCTTCTGAACGCTTCAAATGTACTTTGGCTAATAAGTACAAACCAGACTGCTCGCCAATAATGGATATATTTTGCTCGAATTGCTTTCTTAATTCTGATACTAAGTGCTGCATTTTTCGTTTATAAACAAGACGCATACGCTTAATATGGCGATTCCACTCTCCATCTTCCATAAATTTAGCCATTGTGAGTTGGCTAAGAATTGAAGTGGTACTTTCGAAACGAAGAAATTGATTTTTATAACGGTTTAAAAGTGGCTGTGGCAACACCATATAGCTTAAGCGAATTCCTGGAAGAAAGGACTTTGAGAAATTCCCTAGATAAATGACTCTTGCTGAATCTATGGAAGCGAGAGCTGGAAATGGTTGTTGTGTATAGCGAAATTCACTATCATAATCGTCTTCGATAATATATCCTTCCATCTTGTTAGCCCAATGAATAAGCATTTGACGTTGTTGAATGGACATGCTTACCCCCAATGGACTGTGATGGGAAGGGGTTACATAGATTAATCGTGATTTCATTTGTTCTAATTGTGAAAGATCAGCACCTGTTTCATAAACCGGCAAAGATTCAAACATAAAACGATGGAATTGAAAAGCTTCCCTAGCACCGTCGTAACCAGGGTCTTCAACTATAATACTCTGGAACTCATCCTTCAGTATATGCCCAAGGTATACAAGCATTTGTTGGGTACTACTTCCGATAATGATTGCATTTGGATCTGTTCTCACCCCACGAGACTGGAGTAAATATGCTGCGATTTGTTCGCGTAGGCACAATTCGCCAAAAGGTTCCCCGTATCGAAAGCTGTCCTTTACTGTTAATACCTGATTCGAGATCCTCCTCCACGTTTTTAAAGGGAAATGCGATTGATCGACCACGTCTGCGCGGAAATCAATGCGAACAGGTGGTACCGGCTCTGTTTGCTTGTGATGAGAAGAGCTGTGAGCTTCTTGAAATAAAAGGGGTTCTAACTCATTTACAAAATAACCTTTTCGGCTCTCTCCACGAATATACCCTTCAGCAACAAGTTGTTCATATGCCATTAATGTTGTATTACGGCTTACATGTAAGGAATCTGCAAGTTGACGAATGGAGGGCAAGAGCTCATTCGCCTTTAAGTCGCCTTGTTCAATAAATGATTTAAATTTCTCGTAGATTTGTTTGTATTTAGGAGAGTTATCTTCGAAGGTAAAAATGGTATTTTTCATTGGCATCCCCTCTGACATGTGGATTTTTTTAATATTGTACCTTTTTTCGTGTCAGCTTGAATTATATCATACCGTGTAAAGGATATGTGTTGTATGTAAAAAACAGGATTGAGGAGGTTTCACATGTATATCCCAGAGCATTTTACGATGGAAGATGTTACTGTTGCCTACCATGTCATACAGGAGAACAGTTTTGCAACTTTGTTTTCCATTCATAAAGGAATGCCCTTCGCTACACATTTACCACTGTTGTTAAATAAGGAGCAAACCTATTTGTACGGTCATTTTGCCCGTCCAAACCCGCAGTGGCAGGATATTCAAAATCAGACAGTCTTAGCCGTTTTCCATGGTCCTCATTGTTATATCTCTCCCTCTTGGTATGAGACCAATCAAGCAGTGCCAACGTGGAATTATGTGACCGTTCATGTTTACGGACAAGTTGAGCTAATCGAGGATGAACACGAGCTAATGAGTTCCTTGAATGATATGGTATTGAAGTATGAAGCTCCTGACAGTTCTTACAGATTGCAGGATGTAGATGCTGAATTTCTCTCAGCTATGAACAAAGGGGTGCAAGGATTCAAAATTAAAATCGATAGGATTGAAGGGAAAGCAAAGCTAAGTCAAAACCATTCCAAACACAGACAAGAGCTCGTAATAAAACAGTTGGAACAGATTCTATTTCCAAACGAGCAACAAATTGCCTCCCTGATGAAAGCGAACCTTAAAAATAAAGTGTAACCTTGCTTTCACCAATCAAGGAGGAGCCCATCATGTGCAAAAATACAACAAGGAGTTGCATATTATGGAGTTTTCAACTATTTGGCTATTTGTAATTGCTGCTGCTACATTGTTAATAATACCTGGACCAGCTGTGTTCTATATTATGGCAAGAAGTATAGATCAAGGGAAGAAAGCGGGACTGGTATCAGTTCTTGGTGTATCTCTTGGTGGTTCTGTTCACGTTTTAGCTGGAGCAATTGGAGTTTCTGCGATCCTTATGACATCAGCAACAGCCTTTAATATCGTTAAATACCTGGGTGCTGCTTATCTTATCTATCTGGGGTGTAAGACTTTATTTTCTACATCTAAAAGTACGACTTCAGAAATTCCAAAAGCCCCTCGCCAAAAATTATTAAAGATTTTTTACGAATCAGCGCTCGTAGAAGTAATGAATCCTAAGACAGCACTCTTTTTTTTAGCCTTCTTTCCGCAATTCATATCACCTTCTGCTGGTTCAGTCACAGTGCAATTTTTACTTTTAGGAACTATATTTATTATCCTAGCTCTTATTAGTGATGGTCTGTATGCAGTTCTTGCAGCAAGTATTAGAAAGTGGATTAAAGTGAGTTCAAAGTTACAGAATCGGATAACTGGTTATTTATATATTGTTCTAGGGGTATTCTCCGCCTTTGCGAGCCCCTCCAAGACATAAGAGTGTTATGATGAAAATTTATCGTGTGGTTGTGTTGTGACACAACAAATAGCGATTCTACCAAGACAATAAGTAAAATGAAATGGAGAGATATTTTATGCCTAGATTTATCATTGAAGATGATTTTTGGTCGTTATTCCCTCATGCAAAAATAGGCACCGTTATTTGCCAGGGGATTGATAATTCAATAAGGGACGTTGAAATCTACGAGAAGCTGCTGCAGGAGGCAGAGAAAGAAGCACATAAATTTCTCAGTCTGGAGGAATTCAGTAGTAATCCAGTCATATTCGTTTGGCGAGAAGCTTTTCAAAAATTTAAGACAAAGAAAGGGGCAAGGTGTTCCATTGAGGCTTTATTAAAAAGAGTGAAAAATGGCAATCATATCGGAACAATAAACCCGCTTGTTGACATCTATAATTCAATTTCATTACGTTATGGGCTTCCGTGTGGTGGAGAAGATGTCGACACTTTTGTAGGAGATATTCGGCTAACCCGGGCAAATGGTAACGAACCGTTTATCCCATTGGGAAGTGATGAAAATGCTTCACCATATGAAGGTGAAATTGTTTATAAAGATGATGCCGGTGCAATATGCAGATGCTGGAATTGGCGTGAAGCTAAGAGGACAATGTTAACAGAAAATACAAAAAATGCATTCCTCTGTATCGAATTAATAGATGAAACAAGAAATGATGAGTTTCATATGGCACTTAAAGAATTGTCTGATTTAGTGTCACAGAATCTTGGTGGTATTGTGAAGATTGAAGTGTTAGATATTAATAATAGGGAAATTACAATCTTTGGTTAAGGTCAAATTGCGTTTAAAAATGATGCCCTGTGAGTCGATATGGACAAAAATACGGTTTCGTCCATAATAAATGCTTATCAGGACTCTACAAGACCCTCGCTGCGGCGGGGTTTTTTTAACAGATTTTCAAAACTCGGAGAACCGTATCATAAACGAACAACATTATCGTTGGGCAGTGCTTCCATAAAATTCAAACCTTAATAAAAAAAAGTTGAGTCCATATAATTGTGTAAAAACGGAGTCTCTTTAAAAAATAAGAGAGCCATTTCAAAAACCCTCGGTTAGAATGAAGTTGTCCAGACAACATTCCAGGAGAGGGGATTTTGAAAATGGCTC
>NZ_JAKIHL010000047.1 GCF_021608135.1 Microaerobacter geothermalis | reverse complement strand
ATGCAGCTAGTAAAACCAGAACGTATTTAGGTTCCAAGTATTGGGCACTTAGCAGACGACGAGGCCAGAAAAAGGCAACCATAGCCATCGCTCATAAGATCTTAGTCATTGTCTATCACATCCTGTTTAATTCCCTCCCGGGTCATACTGATCTAAAAATGTCAAGTGCTTGGTATCAATTTCCAGATAAAAATGGGTATAGGGATGCCCGGGATAATCGTTGTAAATGTTTCCAGTAGTTATGATGCAGTATTCTTCTGAACTTCGTATTATCTGTTCTACATTTGTTTTTTTATTTCTTTCATTACTTCTATAAATCTGTTGACTTCTTCCACCGTATTAAAATAGCTAAAACTAATTCTCACCGACCCCAATTGGGAAGTTCCTGCTGTTTCATGAGCCAATGGTGTACAGTGAAATCCTGCCCTGACCGCTATTCCATAATAATCATCTAAAATAAACGCTAGTTCATTGGGATCCAGTCCTTCTAAGTTAAAAGAAATGACTGCCGTTCTGTTTACACCAGGAGGAGGACCATAAACAGTGATCCCATCCATATTTATTAACTCTGAAAGACAATATTGGGTTAATTGTTGTTCATGTTCCCATATCTGACCGACTCCTGTCTTTAATACAAATTCAACGCCTGCCGCCAACCCTGCAATTCCAACGGTATTGGGGGTACCGCTTTCAAATCGTTCAGGTCGTTCTTTGGGTTGGTCAATCGATTCCGAATGGCTTCCAGTCCCCCCTAAAATAAGAGGGGTTAATTCCAATGAGGGATGGATATATAATCCTCCTGTTCCTTGGGGACCATATAATCCTTTATGTCCTGGAAAAGCCAACAAATCAATGTTATCCCTTTCCACATTTATGGAAATAGCTCCTGCCGATTGGGACGCATCTACCATAAATACAATTCCTTTCCCCTTTGCCCAACGACCCAATTCGCCAATAGGAATTATCGTACCCAACAGATTGGATGCATGGGACACCACTAACAACTTGGTATTTGGTTTGATAAGTGTATCAAGTTCTTTTAAAGATACAGTTCCATCCAATGCTACTTCTACATAAGAAAGTTCAATTTTTCCCAATTTCGAAAGGTATTCCAAGGGTCTTCTTACAGAATTATGTTCTATCATTGTAGTAATTACGTGGTCCCCTTCCTGTAACAACCCTTGTATACCCTGATTAATCGCTCCCGTGGCATTTGGAAAAAATGAGATGTCATTAGGATTAGTAACG
This sequence comes from Microaerobacter geothermalis, assembly GCF_021608135.1. Lineage (NCBI taxonomy): Bacteria > Bacillati > Bacillota > Bacilli > Caryophanales > Bacillaceae > Microaerobacter > Microaerobacter geothermalis. The sequence continues at coordinate 20,922 of NZ_JAKIHL010000047.1, read as the reverse complement.
GCAAAAAGTTTTGCTAACAAGTTTCTACATTGAAACAAAGTTCTGCCCGCCCTTATCGAAAGCTGATGACCTCCCCTTCCGGGATTTGCAGCATATTCCCGTATACAGGTCATCATCGCCATTTCCACTTCAGGAGGCTTAGGCCATGTTGATGCTGCATTATCGAAATAGATCACAAAACCACCTCATTCTTAAATGCATTTTTATGTTTTTATCTGGTCATAATTTCTATAATCCGTTCCAAATCTTCCTTTGAAAAAAATTCAATTTCTATTTTCCCTTTGTCTTTTTTCGGCCGAATGTAAACCTTTGTGCCAAAAATACCTCTTAATTTTTCTTCAGATTCAGTGATGTAAATATCTTTTGTTTCCTTTTTCTTTTTTTTCGCAACGGTGTTCATTTCTTTAATTTGATCTTCCAACTGTCTTACACTTAACTTTTTTTTCATCACTAATGATGCCAACTCTTTCATTTTCTTTGAATCTTTAACCGCTAACAATGCCCTTGCATGCCCCATCGATAATGTTCCACGTGAAACATAATGCTGAATTTCTTCAGGAAGTTGCAGCAAACGTAAAAAATTAGTGATATGTGGTCTGCTTTTCCCAACTTTCTTTGCCAACTCATCTTGGGTCAACTGAAATTGTGTCATTAATTGGTGATATGCCTGAGCTTCTTCAATGGCATTCAAATCTTCCCTTTGAAGATTTTCTATTAATGCGATTTCCATAACCTGCTGATCTGTGAATTCTTTTACAACTACTGGAACTTTGTCTAAGTGAGCCTGTTGAGCAGCTCTCCAACGTCGTTCACCAGCTACAATTTCATATCCCCGTAAAACCTTTCTAGCAATTATCGGCTGTATGATTCCATGTTCTTTAATGGATTCAGCTAGTTCATCCAATGCCTCCTCAGAAAAGGTTTTCCTCGGCTGATATGGATTGGCCCTCAATTTATGAATTTCCACTTCAATGACGCTTTCTTCATCAAGGCTATGATTTGATGAAATTAATGCATCTAAACCCCGTCCAAGTCTCTTATTCATTGGCAATCACTTCCTTAGCCAGATCTAAGTATACCTCGGCACCCCTTGATTTCGGATCATAACTGATAATAGACAAACCATGGCTCGGTGCTTCACTCAGTCTTACATTTCTCGGAATAATGGTTTGGTAGACCCTATCTCGAAAGTACTTTTTTACTTCTTCAATCACTTGAATCCCTAAATTGGTTCTTGCGTCAAGCATAGTCAGTAAAACTCCGTCAATCACTAAATCTTGATTTAAATGTTTTTGTACAAGACGAATGGTATTTAATAATTGACTTAACCCTTCCAAAGCATAGTATTCGCATTGAATAGGGATAATAACTGAATCTGCTGCCGTTAATGAATTTACCGTAAGAATACCCAAAGAGGGGGGACAATCAATGATTAGATAATCATAACGATCTCTAATTTCATTCAATGCTTTTTTTAAACGAACTTCCCTTGATATGGTAGGAACCAATTCAATTTCTGCACCAGCCAACTGGATGGTTGCTGGAATGATATCCAAACCATCTTGACTTGTAGATATAATGGCGTCAGCAGGATGTATATCATTAATCAAGACATCATATATGCAATATTTTACATCTCCCTTATTGATGCCAATCCCGCTGGTTGTATTCCCCTGAGGATCTATATCTATGAGTAATACTTTTTTCCTAAAATAAGCCAATCCTGCACCTAAGTTCACAGAAGTGGTTGTTTTTCCCACACCACCTTTTTGATTGGTAATTGCTATTACTTTCCCCATAGGGTACACCTCTTTCTCATAGCTATTTATTTCTTAAACCTACTCATATATACGCCGACTAATAATACACATTTGCTCAATCAGGAGATAAGCGGCGGTAAAAAGTGAAATGTTTGTGTCTCACGATTCATCAAAAAAATTTTAAAGCGCAAAACAAAGTAGCCCATTGGGCTACATTTATCTGTTCGTTATTTTTTCTTAGGAATTTTTATGGTAAATTGGTAATATTCATCCATGTCTTCTTCTTCCGTTTCAATGGTTAACCCATTTTTTAAGATCATGTCAACGGATTGGCGAACGGTGTTTATTGCCAAACGGACATCCTTAGAAAAGGATATTCGTGTCGGTCTTTTTTCTTTCCTGTTTTTATTTAATAATTGCTCTATCCTCGCTTCCGTCTGTTTTACATTTAGTTCTTTCTCAATAATTTCCTTTAATAGTTGTAGCTGAGTATCTTCATCCTTTATGGAAAGCATTGCTCTGGCGTGTCTTTCCGTAATCAAGCGATTCCTTAGGGCCTCTTGAATACTGGAAGGCAACTGAAGAAGCCTTAACTTATTGGCGATAGTTGATTGTCCCTTCCCTAATCTTTGAGCCAAGCTCTCTTGAGTTAACTGATGAAGATCAATTAACTGCTGATATGCAATAGCTTCTTCTATCGCTGTTAGTTCCTCCCTTTGGAGATTCTCAATTAAAGCAATGGAAGCGGATTGGGTGTCATTAAAATCTCTTACAATTGCGGGAATGGTCTCCAATCCTAATTTTTTAACCGCTCTCCATCTTCTTTCCCCAGCAATAATTTCAAATTGATTTTCTCTTTGTCTGACGATAATCGGCTGAATAATACCATGGGTTTTAATAGTATGGCATAATTCCTCAATTTTTTTATCATTAAAAACTGAACGAGGTTGAAAAGGATTTGGAATAATTTGATCAACAGGTATTTGACGAATAACATCCGCTTCCTGCTTCTCAGCCAATCCAAATATTCGAGAAAAATGATCTCTCACAATATACACCACCTAATCCCTTTGCTAAAAACAAGGATATATATCATTTCGCCACTGGCTTATTGATTCCTTCTAACTTGAAGAGAGAATATTTCATGTTTCACGTGAAACATTGAATCCATGATATAATATGTTAGGATATATTAAAAAGGAGAATGCAAATAGAGATAACGATTAGGGAGATTGTCATGAAAATAATAATAAAATTGATTATCCTTTTATTCAGCTTGTTTTTTATACTTCCCAATCATATTTTCGTGATAGAAATAGATACGGTTACGTATAAGAGGGAACATATCGTAAAAAAAATAAAGACACACAAATGGGTAAACAAATTTCTTTGTTTATTCTTGTCTATTTTAACACCTAAAAAGGTAGATACAAAGATGAATTACTTCTTCCAAGAAAAAAACAGAAGGAAAAAGGAAGGAAATTTACCGTTATTGCTAGCGACCATTCCAAAAAAATACGGAGGGAATTACAGGGATAAAATCCTCTTCATATAGAAATCCTATTGAAGAGGAGGAATCTGCATGACAGCAAAAGAAATTTTTTTAATGATTGGAATCACTATTTTGGGAATTATCGGGGCTGCAGTCATGGGAATATTATTTCAACAACAATTCTAAACGTGCGAGGCTTAAACAATTCTTTGACACATCAAAAAATAAAAACCCTTTCTTTTATAGTTGTGGAACGATAGATTTACACGTCCGCCAGTCAAGTTGAGCATAGAAAATACTTCAGGTGGATTGTTATTCATCATCTGAAGTTTAATTATGCCGCACAGGACGTGCCAATGTCGACAAGGAATCAGAACGCTGTGTTTTTGTCGACAACTTGTCTAAGAGCTTACCGCCACTTGCTGGTAGATAATAAGCGAATATTTCTAGTGGCGGTTAGCTACAAGGACAGAAAAAGAGTTGCGAATACAAACTCAAAGGCTGTCCTTAGTGAATTCTTTGATATGAAAATACCTTTTCATATCAATTTGTGACCCTGCGGGTCATGTATGTTTAGTTCTGTCTCTGTAGATTAAGAAAGGGTTTTTCTTTATTTTACAATTGGCTGTTTACTGGGAATACCAGGTTTTCTTGGATACTTATCCGGAGTCTTCTTTATTTTCCTGATATAAATAATGGATCTCTTGCCCATATCATAAGGAAGTTCAAAAATTTCTTCCCGAGTCACTGTTCCCCCCAGGATGCGAATAGCATGTAGGGCTTCCATCATCTCTGATTTAATATCATTGCCTTTCATGGCAATAAATTGACCATCAACGGATGTCAATGGAAGACACAATTCAGAGAGGACCTGCATCTTGGCAACAGCTCTTGCCATAACCGCATCAAATTTTTCCCGGTACTTTTTATTTTGTCCCAATTCTTCAGCTCTCCCATGGATCAATTCAATATGATCCAATTTTAATTCCCTTGAAAGATAATGAAGAAATTGTATCCTCTTATTCAATGAATCAATAATGGTTACCTTAAGATGAGGAAATAAAATTTTTAATGGTAAACTGGGAAAACCTGCACCTGCCCCAACGTCCGCCAGTTTACTGATGGATTCAAAGGGATAGAAGAATGATGGTGTCATCGAATCATAAAAGTGCTTCACATAAACTTCCTTGAAATCGGTAATTCCAGTTAAATTCATTCTCTTATTCCATTCAATAAGCAATTGATAGTAAAGTGATAATTGTTGCCATTGCTTAGCTGTCAACTGAATCCCATAATCAGCTAGGTGAGATTGGATAAACTGATTATCAACCAATCATTAGGCCCCCTTTCTTCCCTGCTCTAAATAAATCAATAAAATTGAAATATCTGCAGGGGTAACTCCGGAAATCCGGGAAGCTTGACCAATGGAAATGGGCCGTATCTTATTTAATTTTTCTCTTGCTTCAATGGATAATCCCTTCACATGAGCATAATTCAAATCTGCAGGGATTTTTTTCTTATCCATTTTTCTCATCTTGTCAACCTGTTGCATCTGTTTTTCGATATATCCCCAATATTTAATTTGTATTTCTACCTGCTCAGCCACATCTTTTGGCACCTCATAGGGAGGAGGTGCAATTTGGGCAATATCCTGATAGGTTAATTCCGGACGGCGAAGTAATACAGAACATTCAATGGCATTATTTAACTCAACGGATCCTGCATTTAACAGCACCTTTTGAGTATTGGCATCGGGTCTAGCCTTTGTATTATATAGCCTTTCGATTTCCCGTTGAATCAATTCCTTCTTTTTCGTAAATCTCTTATACCGCTCTTCTGATATTAGGCCAATTTCATATCCGATATCTGTAAGCCTTAAATCTGCATTATCATGCCGAAGCAATAACCGGTATTCAGCACGGGATGTCAAAAGTCTATAAGGTTCATTGGTTCCCTTAGTGACCAAATCATCAATTAATACACCGATATAAGCTTGTGAACGATCCAAAATCACGGCTTCTTTTCCTTGAACTTTCCTTGCAGCATTGATTCCAGCCATGATTCCTTGACCTGCCGCTTCTTCATATCCCGATGTTCCATTTAATTGACCTGCCGTATATAAGTTGGGGATCAACTTGGTTTCCAATGAAGGCCAAAGCTGAGTAGGTACAATTGCATCATATTCTATGGCATATCCGGGCCTCATCATTTGTGCATGTTCTAACCCGGGGATAGAACGGAGAATTTCCAGCTGTACATCCTCTGGCATGGAAGTGGATAATCCCTGAACATATATTTCAGAGGTCACCCTTCCCTCAGGTTCCAAAAAAATCTGATGCCTAGGCTTATCATGGAAGCGGACAATTTTATCTTCAATAGACGGACAATAACGGGGACCTGTTCCCTCAATCATTCCTGAATACATCGGTGAACGAGACAGATTCTGATTAATAATTTGATGAGTTGTTTCGCTGGTATAAGTTAACCAGCAGGGCAGTTGATCGGTAATAAATTGTGTTGTTTCAAATGAGAAGGCACGGGGTTCCTCATCACCTGGCTGAATCTCTGTTTTTGAATAATCAATGGTGTCTTTGTTAATCCTTGGTGGCGTTCCTGTTTTAAAGCGCACCAAATCAAATCCCAACTCTTTTAAATGGAGGGATAAATTAATGGAAGGCTGCATGTTATTTGGCCCGCTTTCATAGGAAAGATCCCCGATAATAATGCGTCCACGAAGGTAGGTTCCAGTGGTTAAAACCACCGTTTTACTCCGATACTCTGCCCCCGTTTTTGTAACAACCCCTTTACATTGCCCATCCTCTATGATGAGTCTTTCAACCATCCCTTGTCTTAATAACAAATTTGGTGTTGACTCCATGGTTTTTTTCATTGTTTGCTGATATAAAAATTTGTCAGCTTGAGCCCTTAAAGCATGAACTGCAGGCCCTTTTCCTGTATTTAGCATCCTCATCTGAATATGGGTTTTGTCAATATTCTTCCCCATTTCTCCACCTAGGGCATCAATTTCTCTGACCACGTGCCCTTTAGCAGGACCGCCAATGGAAGGATTACATGGCATATACGCCACGGCATCCAAATTTAAAGTTAAAGCGAGTGTTTTACACCCCATTCTGGCAGCGGCCAATGCCGCTTCACAGCCGGCATGTCCCGCACCAACGACAATGACATCAAATGTACCGCCATAATATGAACATTTCATTCTATTCACTCCTTACTTACCGAGACAAAACTGAGAAAAAATTTGATCAATAAGATCTTCGTTTACGGTTTCACCTGTAATCTCTCCTAATAATTCCCAACCACGCTTATAATCAATAGAAACTGTATCTATAGGTATCCCCATCCTGACTCCTTCCATTCCATCGTGAATGGCTTTTTCGGCTTGTCTTAAAAGAGAGATATGCCTTGAATTACTTACATAGGTTATATCATCTCCATGCAACTGTCCAGAGAAAAACATCCTGGATATCATATTCTCCAAATCCTCTATTCCTTTATCTTCAAGTAAAGAAAGTTTAAGAATATTTTCAGTAGAAAAAAGTCCTTCTATTCGTTTCATATCTATTTTTTGAGGCAAGTCTATCTTGTTGATAATCACAATGGTATTCATTGATTTCACAAGATCAATCAACTTAAAATCCTCTTGAGTTAATTCGTCACCGTAATTTAACATGAATAAAATTAAATCTGCCTTTTTTAACATTTCCCTCGATTTTTCAACACCGATTTTCTCAACCACATCATCTGTTTCACGTATTCCAGCCGTATCAATCAACTTCAAAGGAACTCCCCTTACGTTTACATACTCTTCAATAACATCCCTTGTTGTCCCTGGAATATCCGTTACAATAGCTTTACTTTCTCTAGCCAAAGTATTCAATAATGATGATTTCCCTACATTGGGACGCCCCACAATCACGGTTGACAAACCTTCCCTCAAAATTTTGCCTTGTTCAGCAGTTAACAGTATATTTTGGATTTCTTTTTTTACCTCTTCCCCTTTATCAAGAAGCAACTGTTGAGTAACTTCCTCCACATCATGCTCTGGATAATCAATGGTGACCTCAATATGAGCCATTACCTCTAGAAGAATTTCTCTTAATCGTTTAATTCTCTTGGATAATCGGCCTTCCATTTGTGATAGAGCCACACTCATGGCTTTATCTGTTTTCGAACGGATTAAATCTATAACCGCTTCCGCCTGGGTTAAATCAATTCTTCCGTTTAAAAAAGCCCGTTTCGTAAATTCCCCCGGCTCTGCCATTCTTGCACCTTGATCCAGTATAAGCTGCAATACCTTTTGAACTGAAATTATTCCGCCGTGACAATTGACTTCAACAATATCTTCTTTCGTAAAAGTTCTAGGCGCCCTCATAACCGAAACTAAAACTTCATCTATCATCTGATTGGTTTGTGGATAAATTAATTTTCCATAATGTATGGTATGACTATCCACAGTGGATAACTTTTTACTCCCTCTAAATACATTATCCACAATGGGGATAGCATCTTTTCCGCTTACACGTACGATGGCAATTCCTCCTTCCCCCATTGGGGTAGAAATTGCCGCAATAGTATCCATATCCATCTTCTTATCACCGTCCTATAAAAGAGTGTATGCTTATATTTCCCCTAATCATAGGGAATATATAGGGAATTCAACAAAGGGTACAATAAAATCCACCTGAACAGGTGGATTTAAACAATGATCATGATATTCCTTTATTTCATAGTAATAATGACACGCCGGTTAGGCTCCTCCCCATAACTGTAGGTTCGAACCTTATCATGATCCTGAAGGCGAGTATGAATTATTTTCCGCTCCATCGGATTCATTGGCTCCAAGGTAACCTGCTGCTTGGTTTTCATTACTTTTTGCGCCAGACGATCAGCCAAATCCTCCAAAGTTTTTACCCGTTTTCCACGATAGTTTTCAGCATCCAATACAACTCGAATATGTTCCTCACTATAACGGTTGATTACTACATTGACAAGATACTGAAGGGCATCTAAGGTCTGACCCCGTCTGCCTATAACAAGCCCCAATCCATTCCCCACAATATTAAAAGTTACCTTTTCGGAATCATTGAAAGTTTCCACCGTCGCCTTAAGACCCATCTTAGCTAATACATTTAGCAAAAACTTTTTCCCTTCAAGTATAGGATCTATTTTTAAGGAAACTTCAACTACAGCATCCTTGGCTCCAATCAATCCGAATAATCCTTTGCTGGGCTCCTCAATGATCTGAATCTCTACCTTTTCTCTATCCACTTGCAATTGGGAAAGGGCTTTTGCCACCGCTTCATCAATGGTTTTTCCGGTTACTGTAATCTTTTTCACTTGACAGTACCCTCCTGTTTTTGCCCATGATATTGATCACGCATAAAATAGGTTTGAATGATTGTGAAAATGTTTCCGTACACCCAGTATAATGAAAGCGCAGATGGAAGGGTAATCGCAATAAATAATATCATGGCAGGCATGATATACAACATCATCTGGGCTTGAGGATTATTGTTAGCAGTGCCCATCATTTTAGTTTGCAAATAGGTTGTTACTGCTGCAAGTAGAGGCAAGATGTAATAAGGATCGGCCTGTCCGAGATTTAACCACAAAAACGTGCTTGTACCTACTGATGGATCCCTCATAATCGCCTGATAAAAAGCAATAAGGATTGGCATTTGAACCAATAATGGAAGACAGCCGCTTAAAGGATTAACATTATGTTTTTGAAAGAGCTTCATGGTCTCTTCCTGGACTTTTTGCTGATTATCCTTATACTTTTCCTTAATTTTTTGTAATTCCGGCTGCAAAGCTTGCATCATTTTTGAACTGCGAAGCTGTTTAATCATCAAAGGTAAAGTAGCAAAACGAACAATTAAAGTAACCGCCAAAATTCCTAAACCATAATTATTAAATAATGTTTTTGATGATTTATCCAATAACCAGGCCATCGGAAAAACGAAATACCGATCCCAAAAACCGCCATTAGGATCAATCGGTTTTGAGTAAGATTGCGGTGAACAGCCTGTTGCAATCAGTATCAAAAGAAGCAGTAGTAACAAAATAAGAATATGACGTTTCTGCAAATAAAATTCCTCCTTATGAAACAGTTATTTAATAATTATGGCAGCGGATCGATTCCCCCAGGATGAAAAGGATGACACTTTGCAATTCTTTTCATGGTCATCCATCCTCCCCTCCAAGGACCATACTTATTCACAGCCTGCAGCGCATACATGGAACAAGTGGGATAAAATCGGCAAGTTGGAGGTTTTAAAGGAGAAATTACTTTTCGATAAAACTGAATGATGAATATAAAAATCCTCTTCATCTCTTTGCCTCTCTATTTGAATTAAAAACTTGGGCTCGCTTAAATACATGAATTAAATGAGAAACCACTTTGTCAAATGAAAGATCAACAACCGGCTTTCTAGCAATGATGACAAAATCTATATGATCAGGTATTCTCGGTTCAATTTGCCTTAATCCCTCACGAATTAATCGTTTCACTCGATTTCTTACAACTGCTCCCCCAAGCTTTTTACTAACGGAAATTCCAAACCGGTGAACATGATCCCCTTTATTCGTAACAAAATAAAGGACAAAGTAACGATTAGCCACAGATTTTCCCAATCGAAACACTTGTTGAAACTCTTTATTTTTTCTTAGTCTGTGAACTTTTTTCAACATCCACACTCCAAAGGCCATGAATATATGTATTCCTAGTATTGGTGTAATAGAAAACAGATAAACCAAACTGAATCTATTTTATCATGTCTCCATCCTTATGTCTAAGATGAAAAAAGACCACAATTCATGTGGCCTAAGCAGACAATACTTTTCTTCCTTTTCTACGGCGGGCACTTAACACTTTCCGGCCATTTTTTGTACTCATTCTTTTACGAAAACCATGAACCTTTTTGCGCTTGCGCCTATTTGGATTATAGGTCGGTTTAGCCATATATTACACCTCCTCTGAGGAAAAAAACAAATTTTATGCAGTCCTAAACATTATAAAAACTTAATCAAATGATGTCAAGGACATTTGATGGACATGTTTTTTCTGATCTAAAAAACATTATCCACATGTGGATAATAAATCAAGAATAGTAAGACAACCCAATTCAACAAATTATGCACATAATCACGATTGTGAATAAAAAACATGTGAATCTTGTCAATTCTGTGGATTATTTGTCGAAAACCGTTGTCACTAAAGGGAGAATTTGATATCATTACTTTGTTTCTCTCTGTGGACTTTTTTTATATTCGCTTAAGTTAATCACAGTCTGTGGATAACTCTGTGGACAAATTCTATTTTTGTGAATAATTTTATTTACACGTCTGTGTACAAGTCAATATAATTCTTCTAGTTTCTATTCAGATATTGTGTATTTACTGTGGATAATAAATGTTTCGCCTAAGGGGGGAAGGGTGTGGAAAATTTAAGCCTTTTATGGCAAGAAGTATTAGATTCGATCAAAAACAAAATAAGCAAACCGAGTTTCGAAACCTGGTTAAAATCAACCGAAGCTGTCTCCCTAAATAATAATGTTCTCATCATAAATACCCCAAATGAATTTGTCAGAGATTGGTTAGAAACAAAATACTCTCCACTAATTTCAGAAACCCTATTGCAACTGGTAGGATCAGAAATAAAGGTCAGATTTGTGATTCCCCAACATACCGAGCATTCAGAAACAATGGACGATCTTATTCATCAAACAAAACAGACAAAAGAAAACAAAACTCTCACTCAAGATGATCACCAACAAACGATCTTAAATAATAAATATACTTTTGATACTTTTGTAATCGGATCCGGAAACCGATTCGCCCATGCTGCTTCTTTGGCTGTGGCAGAAGCGCCAGCAAAAGCATATAATCCGTTATTTATATATGGGGGGGTTGGTTTAGGAAAAACCCACTTGATGCACGCTATTGGACATTACGTTATGGAACAAAATCCTAAAGCCAAGGTGGTTTATTTATCGTCTGAGAAATTTACCAATGAGTTTATCAACTCCATCCGTGATAACCAGACGATTAATTTTAGAAATAAATATAGAAATGTTGACGTGCTGTTGATTGATGATATTCAGTTTTTGGCAGGAAAAGAACAAACCCAGGAGGAATTTTTTCATACCTTTAATACGTTGCATGAGGAAAGTAAACAAATCGTCATTTCCAGTGATCGGCCGCCAAAAGAAATTCCAACGTTAGAAGACCGGCTCCGCTCAAGATTTGAATGGGGATTAATTACCGATATCCAACCACCTGATTTAGAAACCAGGATCGCTATTCTAAGGAAAAAAGCAAAGGCAGACAATTTAGATATTCCCAATGAAGTCATGATATATATTGCCAATCAAATCAATACCAACATCAGAGAATTGGAAGGAGCCCTCATCCGGGTTGTTGCTTATTCGTCTCTCATTAATAAGGACATGGACGTGGATTTAGCTGCGGAAGCATTAAAAGATATTATTCCATCCTCTAAGCCCAGGATCATCACTATTTTTGATATTCAAAAGGTTGTGGGGGAACAAATGGGAGTCAAGATTGAAGAATTAAAAGCAAAAAAAAGAACCAAATCCGTAGCTTTTCCCAGACAAATTGCCATGTATCTGTCCAGGGAGCTTACTGATTATTCCCTGCCTAAAATAGGAGAAGAATTTGGAGGTAGAGATCATACCACCGTCATTCATGCCCATGAAAAAATAACTAAACAACTTCAATCGGATCCCAAATTACAAAAATTGATTAAAGATCTTATTAATAGGATCAAAGGTTAAATTAGTCGGGTGAAAATGAAAACCTATGCACAAGTTATTAACATGTGTATAGGTTTTCATTATCCTACTTCAACCTGGTTATTCACATATTCACAACCCTTATTACTACTACTAATAAAATATAATATAATAAATATAATCATATGCTCGCAGTTTTAAGAATATGTATAATTTTCTCGGAGGGAATTATGAAATTAATAGTGAATCGGGAAGTATTATCCGAAAATATCCAACATGTTTTAAAGGCTGTTTCCACTCGTACAACCATCCCAATACTCACTGGAATAAAATTTTCCGTGGATGAAAATGGACTTGAACTAACCGCCAGTGATTCTGACATTTCCATAAAATGCACAATTCCATTCGAATTAGAGAATAAACCCGTGTTGAAATTGGAAAGAATGGGTAGTGTCGTATTACCTGCCCGTTATGTAAGTGATATGATAAAGAAGTTACCTCAGCAAGAAATTTGTTTTGAAGTAAACGACAGATTTATTACATCCATTCGTTCAGGCTCATCTGAGATTACTTTAAATGGACTTGATCCAGAAGAATTTCCTTTACTTCCATACATCAGGGAAGAAAAAATTATTAGCATTCCAAGCATGCTGCTAAAATCTATGATCAGACAAACAGCTTTTGCCGTTTCAACATCTGAAACAAGACCGATCTTAACAGGAATCATGTGGTCGTTAGAGGAAGGTAAACTTAAATTTACCGCTACGGACAGTCATCGATTGGCTAGCCATGAAGTATATGTTGAAAGCGGAGAGCACCTCTCTTTTACGAATATTGTAGTTCCAGGGAAAAGTATGAATGAACTTTTTAGAATCATTCCAGAAAATGATGATTTAATTGATATTATTGTGACTGATAATCAAATTTTATTTAAATCAGAAAATATCTTATTTTATTCACGTCTTTTAGAAGGAAATTATCCAGATACAACAAGAATTATTCCACAAACCAGCAAAACGGAAATTTTGGTTAAGACAGAAGAATTATTATCGGCTATAGAAAGGGCATCCCTCATAGCAAAGGATAATAAGAACAATGTAGTAAAACTGGTAACCAATCATAACGAACATATTGAAATTACCTCGTTTTATCCAGAAATCGGAAAAGTTACTGAAATAATCTCTACAGAAAAAATAGATGGAGAGGAAATTAAAATTTCCTTTAATGCTAAATTTATGTTAGACGCCCTTCGCTCCATTGATGATTCTCAAGTATATATTAGGTTCACTGGTGCGATGAGCCCATTTGTGATAAAGCCAATAAATAATGATATGATGCTACATCTCATTTTGCCTGTCAGAACTTATTAGAACTTATTAGGAGTAAAGAAAATGAACAAAGAAATTGTTGAAATTCAAACCGAATACATTACATTAGGACAAATTCTTAAGTTAAGTGGGATTGTGGATACAGGAGGACAAATTAAAACCTTTTTAACTAATGAAGAGATCTTTGTGAATGGAATCATGGAAAAAAGAAGAGGGAAAAAATTATATCCCGGTGATATAATTACATTTTGGGATAATGAAATACATGTTAAAAGACGAGCCTAGGAGGGGACCCCTTGTTTTTAAATAGGCTTCAAGTTCAACAGTATAGGAACTACAATCATATTGATTTATCTTTTCATTCCTCATTAAACATTTTTTTAGGGAAAAATGCACAAGGAAAGACCAATTTATTGGAGAGCATATACTTGTTATCATTAGGTAAATCCCATCGAACCTATAAAGATAAAGAATTGATTCAATGGGATAAAGAGACTAGCAATATTAAGGGTTTTATTGAAAAAAAATACGGAAAACTTCAATTGGATATCTTGTTAACCGGAAAAGGAAAAAAAGTTTCGCTAAACGGAATCGAGAAAAAAAGGTTAAGTGAATTTATTGGTAACCTTAATGTCGTGATGTTTGCTCCTGAAGATTTAACCATTGTTAAAGGAACTCCTCAAATTAGAAGAAAGTTTCTCGATATGGAAATTGGTCAAATTCATCCCATTTACATTCATCATCTATCGAATTTCAATAAAATTGTACATCAAAAAAATCAATTTTTAAAAAATTCCTTTGGCAAAAGTATAAATCATGCTTTAATGGATATTTGGAATCAGCAATTAGTTTCTGTTGCGGTTCCTATCTTGAAAAAAAGATTATTTTTCTTAAAGAAATTGGAAACCTATGCCAATGACATTCATCAAAAAATAACACATGGGAAAGAATCGTTATCCATCAAGTATGTCCATTCTACTCCTTTTCAACATGAACTTTCTGATGATGAAGCCCAAGAGGTTCTCTTAAGGGAATTTAATGCAATTAAACAAAGGGAAATGCTTAGAGCCACAACATTAATTGGGCCCCATAGAGATGATCTTCAATTTTTTATTAACGACATCAATGCTCAAGTTTATGGATCACAAGGTCAACAAAGAACCGTAGCATTGTCTATCAAATTGGCAGAAATCGAATTAGTAAAGGAAGAAGTAGGGGAATACCCTCTTCTTTTGCTTGATGATGTTCTTTCTGAATTGGACGATGAAAGGCAAACTCAGCTTCTTTCTACGATTCAGGAAAGAGTGCAGACATTTGTGACAACAACCAATATTGAAGGTCTAAACAAATCTACCCGGGAGTTATCAGATATTTTTTTTGTAAACAATGGAAAGATTAGCAAAAATGCATTTGGTTAAGAGAGGTGAATGCTTTGTTTTTCCACATAGGAGGGTATGTTACGATTCCGCTAAAACAGATCGTTGCCATTATTGATGGAAATACGAATGAATTAACAAAAAAGAATAAGCTGTTTTTAGAAAAAAATAAAAAAAGAGAGAAATTTGTAGTCATAGCTGAAAATGACATAAAATCATATGTGGTTACAACAGACAAGGTGTATGGATCCCCCATATCATCTTTAACCCTTAAACGAAGGGCGCAGTTAATTTAAAATATTCATGATTTAATTAGGTACTTAATGAGAGTAGGTGAATGTTTTGTCAGTGAAACAGCATTCCTATGATGAAAGTCAAATTCAAGTGTTGGAAGGTCTTGAAGCCGTTCGAAAAAGACCAGGAATGTATATTGGTTCAACAAGCAGCAGGGGTTTACACCATTTAGTATGGGAAGTGGTGGACAATAGTATTGATGAAGCGTTAGCCGGTTATTGCGATGATATCCAAATTACGATTCATCGAGATAATACGGTATCTGTTACAGATAATGGTAGAGGAATCCCGGTCGGCCTCCATCCCAAATTGGGTAGATCTGTTGTTGAAGTAGTTTTAACTGTTCTTCATGCCGGTGGTAAATTTGGCGGGGAAGGATATAAAGTTTCCGGGGGATTACACGGTGTGGGTGTTTCCGTTGTAAATGCCCTATCTGAATGGTTGGAAGTAGAGGTAAAAAGGGAAGGGAAGATCCATTTTCAACGTTATGAGCGCGGGAAACCTACTAGAGATCTAGAAATAATTGGTAATACCGATAAAACCGGAACTAAGGTTACTTTTAAACCTGATCCGGAAATTTTTACGGAAACGACGGAATTTGACTATGATATCCTGCAATCCCGTTTACGCGAATTGGCATTCTTAAATAAAGGCATTCGAATATCCCTTACTGATGAAAGATTAGAAAAAGGAGATGTATTTAAATATGATGGGGGGATTATATCTTTCGTACAGCATTTAAACAGAAACAAGGAAAAAATCCACGAAACCCCCATCTATATTTCAGGAGAAAAAGATGGGATCGATGTGGAGATTTCTCTGCAATATAATGATGGTTTTGCCAGCAATATTTTTTCCTATGCAAATAATATCCATACTCATGAAGGCGGAACCCATGAATCGGGATTTAAAAGTGCTCTGACTAGAATTATTAATGACTACGCGAGGAAGAATAATTTACTGAAGGAAAATGACACGAATCTCTCTGGAGAAGATGTAAGGGAAGGCTTAACAGCTGTTATCAATGTGAAAATTCCTAATCCACAGTTTGAAGGACAAACCAAAACAAAATTGGGAAATAGTGAAGCCAGATCTATCGTGGAATCCCTTTTCGGGGAGTATTTCAGCATGTATCTGGATGAAAATCCTTCAGATGCGAAGAAAATTGTGGAAAAGGCAATATTGGCGGCTAGGGCCCGTGAAGCGGCAAGAAAGGCAAGGGAACTAACCAGACGGAAAAATGCCTTAGAAGTGAGCTCACTACCGGGTAAATTAGCGGATTGTTCCTCAAAGGATGCTTCTATTAGTGAATTATATATTGTTGAGGGAGATTCAGCCGGTGGATCAGCCAAACAGGGAAGGGATAGAAATTTCCAAGCCATTCTCCCCCTAAGAGGAAAAATTATTAATGTGGAAAAGGCCAGATTGGATAAGATTTTATCCAATACAGAAATCAGGGCGATTATTACTGCATTAGGAACAGGAATTGGAGATGATTTTGATATTTCTAAAGCTAGATACCACAAGATCATTCTAATGACAGATGCTGATGTTGACGGAGCCCATATCCGCACCCTACTGCTTACTTTTTTTTATAGATATATGAAAAACTTAATTGAGTCTGGATATGTTTATATCGCACAACCTCCCCTTTATAAAATTCAACAGGGGAAAACCATTCGATATGCCTATAATGATAAACAGTTGGAACAAATCAAAAAAGAATTGGGAAAAAAACCTGAACCTTCGATTCAGCGATACAAAGGACTTGGAGAGATGAACCCGAGTCAATTGTGGGAAACGACAATGGATCCTGAGAGCAGGACATTATTACAGGTGACATTACAGGATGCAATTGATGCAGATGAAATCTTTGAAACGTTGATGGGAGATAAAGTGGAGCCTAGAAGAGATTTTATACAGGAACACGCAATATATGTTCGAAATTTAGATATCTGATAAGACTTTATATATAGTTGAAACATCCATTTACGTCAAGTAACGGAGGTTATTATGGTTCAACAATCAAATATACAAGAAATAAATATCAGTCAGGAAATGCGTAATTCTTTCTTGGATTATGCAATGAGCGTAATTGTAAGCCGGGCTCTTCCTGATGTTCGGGATGGACTTAAACCTGTTCATCGTCGGATATTGCACGCGATGAATGAATTAGGTATGACTCCTGATAAACCATATAAGAAATCTGCCCGTATCGTCGGGGAAGTTATCGGTAAATATCATCCCCATGGCGATGCTGCTGTTTACGAGACGATGGTTCGAATGGCTCAGGATTTTTCTTATCGTTATCCATTGATCGACGGGCATGGAAACTTTGGATCAGTAGATGGTGATTCTGCTGCAGCCATGCGTTATACGGAAGCAAGGCTATCCAAAATTGCTACTGAATTATTGAGGGATATCAATAAAGAGACTGTTGATTTCGGAGATAATTATGATGGTTCTGAAAAGGAACCTGTTGTTTTGCCTTCCCGGTTTCCAAATCTATTGGTTAATGGAACTGCAGGAATTGCCGTAGGCATGGCCACCAACATTCCTCCTCATAATTTAAGTGAGGTCATTAGGGGAATTCTACAATTAATCAAAAACCCGGATATCACTAATGCTGAACTAATGAAATCGATTAAAGGACCTGACTTTCCTACCGGAGGAATTATATTGGGCCGGGATGGCATCAATAGGGCATATGAAACCGGAAAAGGAATCATCACGATTAGGGCAAAAGCTCATATTGAAGAATTAAATGGTGGAAAAAGCAGGATTGTCGTTACCGAACTTCCGTATCAAGTCAATAAAGCGAAATTAGTGGAAAAGATTGCCGAATTGGTCAGAGAGAAAAAACTAGATGGAATTACAGATTTAAGGGATGAGTCTGACAGAAACGGCATGAGGGTGG
Source organism: Microaerobacter geothermalis (assembly GCF_021608135.1). NCBI lineage: Bacteria > Bacillati > Bacillota > Bacilli > Caryophanales > Bacillaceae > Microaerobacter > Microaerobacter geothermalis. Next base: position 2,978 of record NZ_JAKIHL010000047.1, on the reverse strand, counting down.
TCATTGAATTAAGAAGAGATGTGAATGCCAATGTGGTTCTGAATAATCTTTACAAGCAAACAGCTCTTCAAACCACCTTTGGAATCATTATGCTGGCGTTAGTGGAAGGTGTTCCGAAGGTTCTTAACTTAAAACAAACCCTATATCATTACCTTGAACACCAAAAAGTAGTGATTCGCCGGAGAACAGAATATGATTTAAAAAAGGCAGAAGCAAGAGCTCATATTCTAGAAGGTTTAAGAATTGCATTAGATCATTTAGATCAGGTTATTTCTCTCATCCGTGCCTCTCAAACCGCAGAAATTGCCAGAGAGGGATTAATGAACCAATTTCAATTAACTTATGAACAGGCCCAAGCAATCCTGGATATGCGCTTACAGCGATTAACAGGATTGGAACGGGAGAAAATTGAAGGAGAATATGCAGAATTAATTACAAAAATTGCTGAGTTAAAAGGGATTTTGGCTGATGAACAAAAGATTTATCACGTAATCTCTGAGGAATTAGAGGAGATTAATACGAAATACGGGGATTCGCGTCGTACTCAAATCTCTTTGACGGAAGAGGAAATCAATATTGAGGATTTAATAGAAGAAGAAGATGTGGTCATTACTTTAACCCACCAAGGATATATCAAGCGTCTGCCCATTACAACCTATCGTAGTCAGAAGAGGGGAGGCAGAGGGGTACAAGGAATGGGTACCAGAGAAGATGATTTTGTTCAACATCTTTTCATTACCAGTTCCCATGAGTATTTATTGTTTTTTACCAATAAAGGGAAGGTATATCGACTAAAAGCCTACGAAGTACCGGAGCTGGGAAGAACGGCAAAGGGGACCCCAATTATCAATTTGATACAAATTGAAAAAGGAGAATACGTTAATGCGGTTATACCTGTAAAAGAATTTGATACGGAACAATACTTATTTTTTGCTACCAAATCGGGGATTGTTAAAAAGACGTCTTTATCAGAGTTTGCCAATATTAGAAAAGGCGGCCTGATTGCCATAAACTTGAAGAATAACGATGAATTAATCGGTATTCATTTAACCGATGGCAGCCAGGAAATTATCCTCGGTACCCATCTAGGAATGTCCATTCGTTTTCCGGAATCTGATGTGAGAACCATGGGTAGAGCGGCAACGGGGGTAAAGGGAATCACGTTATCACCAAACGATTTTGTCATAGGAATGGATATTGTAAAGGAAAATTCGGAAGTTTTGATTGTTACTAAAAAGGGATATGGGAAACGAACACCAATTTCGGAATACCGTGTTCAAACCCGAGGCGGAAAGGGAATAAAAACTTTAAATGTCACCCCAAAGAATGGAGAAATTGTTTCGCTTACCGTGGTAACTGAACAAGATGATTTAATGATTGTTACCAATTTGGGAATGGTTATCCGATTACAGATAAATGATATTTCGATAATTGGCCGTTACACCCAGGGAGTTCGATTAATTCGCATTGAAGAAGATCAAGAAGTGGCCACCGTTGCACGAATTGAAAAAAATGACGAAGCATAAATGATAAAAATAAAGAGGAATAAGGGACATAACATATAATATAGAAAACAGGGTAACACATGGTTGCCCTGTTTTCATACTATCCTTTGTATTACTCCATTTTTGTAAAAAATGAATGGGTTGAGGAGGTGAACCCAATGGAAAAAGTAAGTGTTTCATCACTTCGAACCGGTGAAGTTCTTGCTGAAAATGTATTCACTCCTTTGGGGGGTCTTTTATTTTCAAAAGGGGAAAGAATAAATCAGAGGGAAATTGATATTTTAAAGGCTTTTTTTATTCCTCAGGTTTATATTGAGACAGAAAAAAAGATGAATCGACCCTCAATTGTCCAAATTGCTGAAGGAAAAAATGAAAATAGAGAAAGGTTAATGAAGCAGCCTTCCAAAGAATCAGAGGTGAAGGATAGGACTAACCGATACGAAGAAGCATATAAAAATAGTGTTGCACTGGGAAAAAAGATCATGGATATTGTTTTTGGTGGACATTCCATTCCTATTCTAGAAATTAGACAAACCATTATTCCTATGATTAAAGAGGCACAAAACCAACCGAATATCCTTTCAATCTTATCGAAGATAGAGCATGTGGATTCCTATCGTTATCACCATATGGTTTCTGTCAGTATTATTTCGTCCCTTATTGCAAGATGGATTAATCTTCCCGAAAAAGATTGGGTTCAAATTGGGTTGGCTGGATTTCTTCACGATATTGGATTTGCCAAATTAACCCCCCAGATACTATATAAAAAAGGGCCCCTCACTCAGGAGGAGTATGAAGAAGTAAAAAGACATCCTGTTTATGGTTATCAAATATTAAAGGATGTTCCAGGGTTAAATGAAGGGGCTAAGTTAGCAGCCCTACAGCATCATGAAAGGGAAGATGGAACAGGATACCCCTTAGGAATTGAAAGTAATCAAATTCATGTCTATTCTAAAATTATTGCAGTGGCAGACATTTTTCATGCCATGTGTTCAGAACGACATTACAAGAAACCAAACTCGCCCTATGTTGTGTTGGAACATTTATTAAACGACAGCTTTGGGAAATTAGATCCACAGGTGGTCCATTCATTTGTTCAACAAATGACACAATTCTCAACTGGTACAGTCGTTCGATTAAATAATGGAGAGTCAGGGAAGATTATTTTTGTTGATAAAAATAATCCAACACGTCCATACCTTGAAGTAAATGGAAAGATTATTAATCTTATCAGGGAAAAAAGCCTAAACATACAAGAGATAATCACCGTTGATTTACCACAAATTACCTCTTGATAATATATTGTATCCATGATATATTATTTCTTGTCGCCGCGATGGGGCGGTGAAGAGGGAAGGAAGAAAGATGTACCTTGAAAACTGAACAGTGCAGAAGCCAAGCGAACCCTGAAGATTCAAATGGAGTAAGGAAGAGTCTAAGGGACTCATAAGGATAGAAGAGCAGATTAAACTT
>NZ_JAKIHL010000046.1 GCF_021608135.1 Microaerobacter geothermalis | reverse complement strand
CGAATAAGGGTTGCCTGAACCATTAGGTGGAAACTTAAATACCAAACTTCGCTTGAAACAAATCTCTAATCTTTGATTAGGAAGCTCCCACTTCAAACGTGGACACGTTAAGTGGTGAGTAGTTCACCGTCAAAATTGTATTCTATGTTATCTGAATGGACTGTTCAGCACTTCGATGAACTTTCAAACAATTGGAATCGTATGTCTGAACACATGTCTCCTATTAAGATTGAGCCACCAAGAGAGGTGAAATAAGATGGATAAAGAAATGTATGAAGTAAAAAGTGTATTTCCAATGAAAAATTTCCATTTATTATTGGAATTTACTAATGGGGAGTACAGAGTAGTAGACTTAAGACCTTTTCTGAAAAAATTGGGGCCGATGAATGAACCGTTAACGAATCCAGATTTTTTTAAAAAAGTAAAAATTGACCCTGATCTAAAAACGGTAGTATGGGAAAATGGAATGGACTTCTGTCCGGATGTGTTGTATGCGAAAAGCGTACCTATAACTTTGCCGGAATCGATTAATTCGTAAAGGGGCTGGTTATGGTGGAATCAGGCCTTCGAAGGTTAATCAAATTAAAGGCCGCACTTTACTCTGGTGGTAGCACCGCAAGATTTTTACGAATGGCAGCGGAAGAATATGTTGGGACTTTGCCGGATAAAGCGTGTGTTGATTGTGGAAGTAGCTCCAAGGTCATCCATCAATTGGAAACGCTAACTTGTACGGTTGGAGATAAAATCCATACTGTTAAAGTAAAAGGTGTACCGATGTATCAATGCGAAAAGTGAAGAAATGTTGAAGAGAATCTATTCTTAATGGCAACATTAGAAGAAATGATAGATGAAGAAATGGCATGGCGGTTGAAACAACGTCAGCCATTACCAGAAGAGATTGAATTTGAGTCTCTTTTGAAAGTGAATCAGAAAGTTCCGGTTTAACCGGATTTTAAAATAAGCGAGTTTGCCCTTATACGGCAGATTCGCTTTTTTTATGTTCAAAAACATAAAAGGAGGAGTTTAAAAATGGCGATTGATTTAAAAGGTGTTGCGGGGATTGTTGATGGAGGAAATCAAACCAAGATCGGAGATTTGATGTGGTTTACGGTTTCAGAGGCTCTTTTCAGTCGTGATACCCTGAAAGAAAAGTTGGTTTCGTCCGGCTTGGGAGGAGAATGGTTGCCTAATGAGATTCGGCTTTCTGATGCTTTTAGACGAGCTACAAAAGCTGTTGAGACCAAAAAGTTTTCTGGAGTTGAGGGGGTTTACCACAATTACCTCATCCGGGAAGTTGCCTCAGACAGCACCATGATTCAAAGAAACGTTGTTTGCGAAGAGGTAGACACAAAAGGCAAACGACTTAGTTATAACGAAAGGGCAGCCATCATTATCCTGGATAAGAAATTTGGTAGTGTTACTACTTCAGCCAGTGATCCGGTTGCCCAAGAACTAGTAGAAGAGGTCAAAAGACTGTTTCAAATTTTCCGCAACCATTATAGCTCACAGGCAGTTCGTCAGATGGTTCAAAGTATTTTGAGAAGCATGTCTCCTACTCCAGTCCGGCCTTCTGGAGGAGTATACTTTGTCCCACGTGTACATCAAAATCGATTGGAAAGCTTGTGCCGTTTCCTTTCCAGCCTGGACTCCTGTGAAGGGTTTAAAGTTCCGTTAATCAATACAGCGGAAAATAAGGATATGGTCCGGCAGAAACTTTTGGAACATCTAAAGAATGTCCTCGACAACTGTCACCATGGCCTGAAGAATGACCTTTCCAAAGGTCAGATAAAACCGCTTATTGAGGATGCCAAAAATGTTGTTAACGGGTTCAGGGACTATGAAAACATCATTGATAGTGATATAGAAATGATGAAATCTCACGTGGAACTTATTCAGCAACAGATTCAATTGATGGTTGAAAAATTATAAAACTCCCTACCGGGGAAAGGAGGCGATATTAATGAATAACCACTCGTTCCCCGGTAAAGGGGAATTATGTCAAAATCCAGAATGTGTAAAATGGAGGAAAATCAACAAAAGGAATTTTGAAAAATACGCTCAGATTGCTGAAAAGCTGTTTGAAGCTTATCTTGAACAAGAGAATCCTTACCATTTTTTCGAGCTTACCAAACATGCTAGAAAAAGAACCGTAGAAAGAGCTATCAATACATTTCAACTGTTTGGTGAGGTTGTTGCAAACGGGTATGTTGTTGGTTATCAGCCAAAGGGTAAAGTTATGATTATCAAGGGATTCATGAAAATAGGCAAAGGGCTTTACCGTTCCTTGCATGTTCCTTTGAAAATCGAAGAAACAGATGAGGGTTTATTGGTAAGAGTACTGACTGTTTTTGATCCAAGCTATTCCTCTCATCTCTTTGATGAGAAGTTGGAACAGCGAATCTGTTGGTGCCAACCACACGACCTTGATGAGTTGTAATTTCAAAAAATCATGCTACCATTGAAGTAACAAAAAATGGAGGTGGTAGTCATGAGCAGAAGGGAGTACAAATATATGAGTTTGGCTGAAGCAATCAAAAGTCAGGAAGAGAATTTTTCCGATGAAACCTGTTTCCACTGTTCCAGCAAAACTGTGATTTCTAAAAAGACGGTTCCTTTCCTTGGCATCACTGTATGGGATTTGCCGTTACAGGTATGTCCAAAATGTGGCGAAGAATACCACCGGGCATCCATAGGGATTGCAGTTGAACTGTTGCAAGAAAAGCACAAACTGCACGGTGGATATTATGTTAAGGATCTATTGGAGATAGAAAGGGAAGGGAAAATTCCGGAACATTGGAATGCAGAGTAAAGTAAATCAAGATACGTTTAAAAAGCCGAGAGTTACCCAATCATGGGTCTTTCGGCTTTTTTCATAAAAGGAGGGATTGTCATGGTTCAAAATATTCACCGTATCGGGTATACTCCTATTAAGGAGGGATGGCTCATGAGGAAATTTCATGTTGTCCTTATACCTGATTCTGAAGATGGTGGTTATACGGTGGAAGTTGTAGGCTTGCCCGGATGTGTAACACAGGGCGATACATTTGAAGAGTGTTTGAAAAATGCCAAAGAAGCCATTGAACTTCATCTCGAATGCTTGGAAGAAAAGGACATAGCGATTAATCCCATTTTCGCAACGGTTGAGGTGGGATAATGCCGCCTTTACCGATTATTTCAGGAAAAGAGGCCTTAAAAGCTTTTCAAAATGCTGGTTTTGAAGTGGTGAGACAAAAAGGCTCTCACGTTCATCTTAAAAAAGATCAGTATCATGTTACGATCCCTCTTCATGATCCGATTAAGAGAGGGACACTAAGAAGTGCTATCCGTCAATCAGGGTTGAGTGTGGAAGAATTTGTAAGTTATCTTAAATAAATCAAGATTCGTTTAAAAAGCCGAGAGTTACCCAGTCATGGGACTTTCGGCTTTTTTGCGTTTTAAGGAGGAATTAAAAATGCGGCTTAGGGAATGCCCGAAGGATCGGAGACACAAAGTTTTCGGTACTCCCTTCTCATTTGGAGGAAGGGAGTTTGTTTGCCCGGACTGTGGAATTGAATGGCATGTGAGCAGGCGAACAAAAAAAGTCAAATATCTCGTTTTTGATGAAATGGGAAAAGTCACTAAAAAGGAATCGTTTCCTTTAAACATGTTTCCTGAAATTCAGAGAGCAGAAAGTAAAAATATGCATTAAAAGGAGAGAGGTATTTATGTTCGGAAAAGTGAACGAGCTTAAAAAGTATTTGTCGTCCCAATTCGTTGAAAGGGAAGAGATCATTGAAGCTTTGTTGTTAGCTCTAATTTCCCGTCAGCATGTTTTATTGATTGGACCTCCGGGAACCGGGAAGTCAAACCTGGTTTCTGAATTGGCCAAGTTGATACAAGGTATAAATTACTTTCAATGGCTACTTTCCCGATTCAGTACCCCGGAGGAACTGTTCGGACCGGTTTCGTTGAAAGAATTGGAGCAGGGGGTATATAAGCGGAACACGAAAGGAAAGATGCCGGAGGCTCACCTTGCGTTCGTGGACGAAACGTTTAAAGCTAATAGTGCCATTTTGAATAGCCTCTTAACACTGATTAATGAGCGCTTGTTTTACAATAACGGGACTCCTGTTCAGTCTCCGCTTATATCAGTGATCGGAGCTTCCAATGAATGGCCGGAGGAAAAAGAAGGATTGGAAGCCTTATTTGACCGCTTTCTGCTTCGATTTGAAGTGGATTATATAGGAGAGAATGCAAATTTCATCAATATGATGAAGGGTGCTGGAGTCACTAATAAAAAACCGACACTTACTTTGGAAGAATTGACTCAACTTCAATTTTTCTGCGATATGGTCACCATTCCTGACGATGTGTTTGAAACGATTGTTAAAATCAGGACCCAGTTAAAGGATGAAGGAATCAGACCCTCTGACCGTCGGTTCCGTCAATGCCTCAGCCTCCTTCAGGCAAAAGCAATGATGGAAAAAAGGCAAGAAGCGAAGATTTCTGACCTTTCGGTGTTGGCCAATGCCCTATGGGAAACAGTGGAACAAAGAGAAACAGTCAAAGAAATCGTAAAGCAACACTCAATGGATAAATTGAAAGCCAGACTAGAGGAAATCGTTAGCGAAGCAAAGGACATTTATGAGCATGTCAAAGCTTCTCAAACGACTGATTCCGGGCTGGAAGCAACGGAAAAATTAAAGGCGTTGTCAAGGGAAATTCAGCAGTTAAAAGGGTCTAATCCGGCACGAAAAACAGAAATAGAAGATGTAGCGGTAAAAATTGAAACTGCCCGAAAGCAAATTGCGGCAGCAATATTAGGAATTTAACAAAATCACGTCAGAATTCCCCCGCTTCTATAAGCGGTGGGATGAATGACACTTGACTTGTAAACTTGAAAAACCGTGATACGATACAGGCAAGAACATCCCGTAGAAAGAAGGGATACCATGCAGTTCACCTATCAATTTCGGCTGTATCCAACAAGAGAGCAAGAAGAAAAGATGAATCGAACGCTGCTTCTCTTGCAACGCTTGTATAATGCAGCCAAAGAACAGCGAGAAATCGCCTATAAGCAGTTTGGGAAATCGGTATTCTATTCCCACCAGCAAAGCGAATTACCCGAACTGAAAGAGGAATTTCCCGAATACAAAGACATTCATTCCCAAGTGCTACAAGATTGCCTGCAACGGGTAGATGATGCCTTTCAGCGTTTCTTTCGTGGTGTAGCCGGATACCCCCATTTCAAGTCCAAAGATCGGTACCTTTCCTTTACCTACACTCAACCCGGTGCGGTAAAAAAGACCTTTGCCAAAGAAGGATATGTGTACCTTTCCAAAATCGGATTCATGAAAATAAACATCCATCGACCCTTTGATCAGAAAAACGTCACCCAGATCAACATCAAGCGAAACGCCGACCAATGGGTAGCCAATATCACCGTGAAAGAGGAATATCCGGATATCTCTTCTTCCATTGAAAAAGCCGTTGGCATTAAGGTAGCCAAAGCCCATCGAAAAGTGGCCCAAAAACGAAATGATTTCCTGCATGACCAATCCTTCCGTATTGTTCGTGATCATGATCTGATTGCAGCAGAACAGCTAAAGATTCGTACAGGCAACGGTCGTAGAAGCAAGAAGCCCCCGCCTCTAAGCATTAGCGTAGGCGGTGGGAGCATTCACAGGGGAGGAATATTTATGCTGTTTAAACTTGGTCAAATATTTGTGACAAGTGGGGTACGGAACGCTATACCAGAAGAAGACATCAGTAGAGGGTTAGTTCGTTTCGTAAAAGGCAACTGGGGAATTGTTTGCAAAGAAGATTGGAAGATGAACGATGAGGCAGTATGTAATGGAGGACGAATCCTGGGTGCCTATCTAAGCTCCAACCACATCAAGTTTTGGATAATCACGGAAGGGGACAGGTCCGCAACGACTATCCTCCTTCCAGATGAATATTAGGAGGTTTTCAAATGGAATCCGTATTAAATACCGACCGTTTTGACCGCCGCAGATTTCGAGAGATTTACGGCCAGTCAGAAAAAATGCAGGAGATTCATGAGTCAGGAAGGCAGATTTTGCCTTCCTTTCTCCCTTTGATGGGCGACATGTGGGCATCGCTTTATAAGATGTCACCTGAATTAAAAGAGAACGTTCATCCAAAGTTGGAGATAAACCGGATGGTGATGGAGCAAGTGATGAACGATCATTTGTTTCAAAACTTCCGGGAATATACCCGATTGGACGATTTTGCTTCAGCCCTTGGTGCGATCAAATTTTCCGAGAAAACCAGGGAGTGGATGGAGCGGCAAAAGAAAATGGATGAACGTTTAAACGAATTACTAAATCAAGCCTTAGAAGCGCAAAGAGAAGCCGAGCAAAAGCAGCAGAAGGCCGAACAACTGAAGCAACAAACAGAGGAAGCAGAACAAAACGGGGACAAAAATACATCCCAGTTAAAAAAGAAAGCAGAGAAAGCACAAGCGGAAGCGGATCAGGCACAGGAAAACGCCAATCAGGCGATTTTCCAAGCTGCCCATACACTGCAAGGAAGTTTAAATAATGGTTTTTTCCAACAAATGATTGCCGCCGCAGCCAACGAAACAAGAGAAGCGAAAGAAAACGTGAAGTCCCTGTTAGGAGGTTTTCAAGCTGGAAACGGAGATGCCGAATTGAGAAAAGTTCCACTTCGGGACCAATTAGCATTGGCAGATGTCCTTTCCAGCCATCAAAAGCTAAAGAAAATCGCCGAATGGGCAGGGCGTTTTAAGGCGATTGCCCGGCAGAAACAAAAGGCAAAACATGTTGAAACTGTTGAGCGGAACGGAATATCCATAGGCAATAGTATCGAACGACTGTTGCCAATGGAGTTGGGATACTATAGCAATCCCGTCACGAAACAAGACTTCCTGCGTCGTTTTGCGGAAGGTCAAACCCTTCAGTATTCGCCTGAAGGAAAAGAAACGTTGGGGAAAGGCCCGATTATCCTTTGCTTGGATCAGTCCGGATCAATGAATAGACTGGATGAGCAAAGCAAAGGGTTTGCCTTGGCTCTCATGATGATTGCAAGAAAACAAAAAAGAGATTTTGCCCTGATTCTTTTTTCTACGGTAACCAAGACGCTTATCTATGAAAAAGGGAAAATCAAAACAGATGATCTAGTTGAATTAGCAACCACTTTTTTAGGAGGAGGAACACACTTTGACAAACCGCTACTTGAAGCGGTGAAGATCATCGAAAAAAGCCGGTTTAAAAAAGCGGATATTATTTTTGTCACAGATGGAGAAGCAAACCTTTATTCAAAATTTATTGAGAACTTTCAACATAAAAAGAAGGAAAAGCAATTTCAGGTACTTTCGATTGTACTCGGTGATGAAAAGACAGATACTGTAAAATTGTTTTCTGATGAGGTTGTTAAAGCCTCTTCGTTCACCGACAATTCGGTAACGAATAGGGCATTTAGGATTTGAGAAGGGGGCTGAATGAGATAAGGGTTGTAGAATCAGTGGAAGACAAAAAGATAGTCAGTTGGGAAAGAAGCATCCGGTAAAAGAACTGATGTACCAACCATAAGGAAGTCAACCACCCCACGCCTAAAGGCGGGGGACCCCGGCGCAGGAGTACATTTGTTGGGGATAGCAACAATCAAACGAAAATGCGAGTCCAGCGACATAATAGCCAAAAAAATTGGAGATGATAGATAAAAACCAAATAAAATGATGAAAATCCCTGTTGAGGTAGCTCAATGGGGATTTTTTGTTTTTCAAAACTTGCATAATCGCCCTATAATTTCATATAATAAGAACAAACGTTCCTTTTGGAGGTATTCCCATGCTATCTGATATCGAAAGGAAGGTCCTTTGCATCGTTCGTAATTTTTCGATTATGCAGGGACGGACACCAACGGTAAGAGAACTAATGAGAAAAACGGGAAGATCATATCATGGGATCCTGGAAGTACTGGATAAATTAGCTGAAGAGAGGTATATCGAATGGTCCAGGAAGAAGCCGAATGAGATTGTTCTAATCCAATCTTGGGAAACAAAATGGACTTATGAAAAGATCCGACCCTACTCATCATAGGGCTGGTGTTTTTTTGCGAAGTTTTCTCTCTAATTGAAGTGAAACATTTGGCAGGAAATACCGTATTTATGCAGAAAGTGTATGTACAAAAAATGGGGAGGAGTAGGATAATGGGCAAAACAAAAGAACCTTTCTACAAAAAATGGTGGTTTTGGATTGTTGTTATCATCATATTTGGTGCTTATGTAGGAGCAACATCAGAAGAACAAAACACATCAACTGAACCTACTAAAGTAGAACAAACGGCGGAAAGTAAGGAAGAAATCAAAGACTATCAGGAACAGTCGAAAGAAGATATATCTCAAATCTTACCCTCTACTAAGAAACCTGAAGAACCGGTTACTAAGTTACCTGAAGAACCGACGAAAACCGAACCGGTAAATCAAACAACGACAACTCAAACAACTGAAGAAAAAACAATGGAGGAGAAAAATCCCCTTGAACAAATACCTGGAATCCTGATCGTTCCCGTAGTTGAACATGTCGATGGAGATACCATCAAAGTCAAAATCGATGGAGTGGTAGAAACGATTCGATTCCTTCTTATAGACACACCTGAAACAGTACATCCCAGCAAACCTGTTCAACCTTTTGGTCCCGAGGCAAGCGAATTTACAAAGAAGATGACACTGGGGAAAAATGTTGGCCTTGAATTTGACGTATCACAAAGGGATAAATATGGCCGGCTTCTGGCTTATGTATACGTAGAGGATGGAAGAATGCTCAACGAGATGCTTCTTGCAGAAGGTTTGGCCCGTGTAGCATATGTATATCCTCCCAACGTGAAATATGTTGATCGATTCAGGGAAATCCAGAAAAAAGCCCAGCTAGAGAAGAAGGGAATCTGGTCGATCGAAGATTATGCCGCTCAGGAGCAGGAGCAAAAACAAGAGCAACAATCGGCACAACCACCATCAACCGGATCTGGATCTGGTAGCCTTGTAATATCGGATAAAAATCTTAGTGATGAATATGTCGAGATCAAAAACACAGGTTCCACCTCAGTAAACTTGAGCGGCTGGATTCTGTTGAGCGTCCGAGGAAATCAAACCTATTCGTTCCCAAATTATGAGCTTGAGTCCGGGGCATCCGTCAGAGTATGGAGCGGGCCAAAGGTGAAAGAAAATCCGTCCGGCCTAATTTGGACATCAAAATATATCTGGAACAATGATGGAGATCCAGCGCAGTTGGTGGATCCAAACGGGAAAGTGGTTAGTTCAATGGAGTAAACCACAGTCACAAGAAATGATTTTTTCGTTATGTAAAGAAAGAGAGGAAAAAAATAGCTGCCTATTTAATCAGGCAGCCTTTCTTATTTTTTTCTTTTCCCCCAGATATCCTTTTAACATCATCGTTAATTTCTTTGGCGAATTTTAATGCCTCGTTAATAATCTCCTCTGTTTCCTCCTCTCCAAAAGCATCTAATATATACCCAAAATACTTCGTCAGGTGCATATGTACATAATGCCTTTGGCAGTCTACGCATCTGCATATGTTATAAGGATTGTGTCTGCGAGAAAAATGATGCGGCTCTGGCGCAAAAACTGTCTCAATCAATTGGATTACCCCCTTTCTTGATATCATTATATCAAACATACGTTCCTTATAGAACTAAATATTTAGAAAAATAATTTTCCTTTTCTTGAAGGAAAATGTAAATTTATGTAGAAGTTTATCCTTGAATTGGAAAAAAGGAGGTATTTTCTTTGATGAAAGCAACTGGAATTGTACGTAAGGTAGATGAGTTGGGTCGTATTGTACTTCCGATGGAATTGCGCCGGACTTTCGGAATAGATATAAAAGATTCATTGGAATTTTTTGTTGCTGGTGATCGGATCATTTTGAAAAAATATGAGCCTGCATGTACATTTTGTGGTGGGATGATAGAGACGATTCGCTATAAAGATAAGGTCATTTGTAGTAGTTGTGTTAATTTGATGAAGGTAAAGAGTTAAGTAACCAGATAGGGAAAGGATGAAGAAAAAAATTATGGAATATCAATACAATTATGAAGGTAAAGCCTATTGTTGCAATTGGACTATCCAATGGAATTTTAAATTAGAGCCATTTGTGAAAGACGGGGAATCGTCAGGCGTTGGTAGATTCTTAGGAATAGATGATGGTCAAATAGCAGTCCAAATGTGGTTTGTTGAACCAGGAATCAAAATAGAAAATGGGCAAGGGTATTCTGTAATGTTGGACACTGAAAGTAAAGTTATTACGATTTTGAAGAAAGATGAATAATTTCTATACTTTTCCCAGGAAAGCGCAGAAAGTGACATAAGATGACAGAAGCTTAACTTTTTTATTTCATCTTTCTACATTCACTTTAATAATTTTCCTCATGAATTCGGATATTTATTCTTAAGAATAAATACAAAATTACAGCGTAAAGATAAGTCCCCGGAGACCCTAATCAAAAATAACTTAAGAAAGGCGAGTTCTGAGGACACTTGAAATAAGGGGTAAAGGTTCAACTGGTGGATTTTGTATTACCAATCGAACCGGCTTTAAAATCATACTATAAAGAAGGACAAAAATTTTTTTTGGGGTAGGATTATTATTTGAATTTTACTGGCTTCTAATTTGGGGTTTTATTATTACTTTGAGCTTATTTCTGCTGTTTAGACCTTGGTGACTTTGGCTATTTCCTGCTTTCGTATTTATTGAATTTCTAATGAGTTTCATCACTAATATTTCTATAAAAAGCCATGGGAAGTTTTATAGTGATGTTATATATTATGAATTTAAAAAAAGATGCTAAAAAAACCTCATGAGCTAGGTCTTTATTATTTTAAGAAAATGTTGAAGGTTCTCTGAGTGTATATTGATAGGCTTATGGATATCACTCTCCCATTTTCGCACAGTCTTTTCAACTACTCCAAGAACTTTAGCAAATTCCTTTTGATTAAATCCATGGTATAGTCTTGCCTTTCTAATCTTCTGTCCTAAAGTATCTTCCGGCAATTTTTCAAAACAGCCCAAATATGCGTTACTTACACCAAGGGCTTTTGACAATTTCCTAAGGCTTGGAAGAGTAGCTTTACTTTTATCTTTTTCTAATTGACGTATGGCGGTAACCGAAATTCCTGTAGCATTGGAAAGTTCAACTTGGGTCATTCCTTTTTTAAGTCTGGAAAGTTTTAATCTTCCTCCAGGTGTATCAGGTAGATTAATGATGTTTAGTGATGACAAATTTGTACTTTTTTCAAGTAGCAAATGGCAGTTGTTCTCTTCACGGTCATGGATTCATGGCAAGTACCAAGAGAAAACGGGAGGGATAATGAACAGATAATCTCGCCCTGCTAAGTGTGACTCCGCCTTCTTCCAAGGGTTGTCTTAGAATATCTATTAGTTGTCTTGGGAATTCCGGAAGTTCATCTAAAAATAAAACACCTCTGTGGGCCAATGAAATCTCGCCCGGTTTAGGAATGGGCCCCCCTCCAACAAGTCCGCCTTGTGAAATCGTGTGGTGAGGGCTGCGAAAAGGTCTTTTCGAAATCAACCGATTCGTCTGTTCTAATTGACCCGCTACGCTATAAATTTTGGTAACCTCAAGAGATTCAAAATGGGAAAGAGGGGGAAGAATGGATGGCAAGGCTTGTGCAAACAGGGTTTTGCCGGAACCTGGAGTTCCGGCCATTAATACATGATGCCAACCTGCAGCTGCCACCTCAAAGGCTCTTTTTGCCGTGGAATGACCTTTAATATGGGAAAAGTCAGAACGATCAGAATGATCCATTTCTTTGTTCCTCTTGAATTTTTCGATTGATAAACCGTTTGCTTCACGGAGGGGCAATTCCTTTAAATCTTGAAGATGTATCAATGGGAATAAAGGAAGATTCCCAATTAGCAATGCCTCATCAATGTTTTCTGTGGGAAGGATAAATTTATTAATTTTGAGGGCATAAGCCATCTCTGCAACGACTAAAATACCCGATACGGGGCGTATTGAACCATCCAATGCCAGCTCACCCATCACCAATGTATCCCGAAAATAATCTGGTTCCAACTGTCCGCTTGCCATTAATATTCCTATTGCAATGGCGAGATCAAAGCTTGTCCCTTCTTTCTTTAAGTCGGCCGGAGCCAGATTTACTGTGATACGCTGCATTGGAAATGTAAATCCGCTGTTTTTTATAGCTGCCCTCACTCTTTCCTTCGCTTCTTTAACCGCTGAATCCGGTAATCCTACTACCGTTAAGCTGGGAAGTCCGTTGCTTATGTCTACTTCAACCTCAATTTGATGTCCTTCGATCCCGATTGTTGTCCCACTTAATAGTTTGGCATACATGTATTCTCCACGCCCCCATAAAAATTAAAGTTTATATCACATCCTGATTTTACCATAGATATATATCAACTGGAATATTGAATAAATATATTTCTATTACCACTAATTTGTATTTATCGGAATTATGTATGTGACTAAAAACAAAGCTGCAAAACTGATTTTAATTCGACGTTACCTTCATAATTGACAGACCATTGCTGTTTTTAAGATAATAGAGACAAATTTTTTGTCAGGGGGAGAAAACCATGTATGATCCTTTACTATACATGGGATATTTTATTTTATATACAATATTTGTTCTCTGGTTAGGGAAACACGGGTTTGACAGGAGTGAGAGTATAAGAAACTATTTTATTGCGAATCGTTCCCTCGGATTACTTGCTAGCATTTCTACTTTTGGAGCCACTTGGTTTAGTGCAGCATCTATGCTTGGGCTTCCTGGTCTTGTATATGCTTATGGGTATTCAGCGTTCTTTTACAGTACCGTTTCTTGGTTTTTAGGAGCAGTTTTTCTTATCATCCTTATTGATCGTCTATATTGCTATGATATAGTGACGATTCCAGAGTTTTTTCTTAAGAGATACAAATCCCCTACATTGCAAATTATTTCCGGTCTTGTTCTCATCTTTAGCTATATTCTTTACTTGATCATACAAATTCGGGGATTTGGTATCGTCGTCAGTCAGCTTCTTGATATTCCTTATAGTATTGGGGTATTGTTGGTCTATTTGTTTATCCTTTATACGACATTTGGTGGTCTTCATTCCGTGGCGCGGACTGACATTTTTCATTTTGGGTTGATTATTCTTGGTTCAATTGTTGCAGCTCTATTGATTATCAGGGAGGTTGGTGGAATTGGAGAAATCCTTGGAAATGTGAAGATGTTTGACCCTTATCCCCCTGAAAAATTTTCTTGGATTACTTTTATTAGTGCATTTTTTTCTTTAGGTCTTGGGCTGGCAGCTAATCCACAGTATGCGATTCGTGTCATATCAGCCAAAAATAAAAAAACGGCTAAACAAATGATCGCATACAGTTTAGCCATACTGTCTATAATTTATCTGTCGATGATGATGATTGGTATGGGTACAAGGATATTAATTCCACAAATTGATTTAGCTAGTATAGACGAAATTTTTCCCTATGTGTTGGCTGAATATATTTCATCTCCGTTAAAAGGCCTGATTTTAATCAGTATAGTTGGGGCGTCAATTTCTACAGCCAACTCTCAGTTGCTTTTGTTAGCCAGCAGTTTGGGATATGATGTAATCCGAACTCTTTTTCCCAGACGCGTGGGTGATTTGAAGTTGTTGGGATGGAACAAGTATTTGATCTTTTTCCTGGGAACCGTTTCCCTATTTTTGTCTTTCACTCCTCCTGTCGGACTTCTGGCATTTAGCGGACAAGTTTGGGGGTTGATTGCTGCTACATTCTTTTTCCCTTTATTTGGAGGTTTACTTGATAAGAAAGCCACCAGAAGAGGAGCGATAGCTTCATTAGCAAGTGGAGCTGTGGTTTATGTTTTTGGATTTTTCTTAATTCCCGGTGATTGGCCAAAGCTAATACATCCAGCGCTTCCCGCTGTTTTGGCAGCTGGTTTTATCTTTTGGGTCCTTCGGGAGGAATCGTCATGAAGAAGAAATCAATTGAGCGTAAAATTATGTTTCCTTTTCTACTATTGGTTTTGTTCCCCAGTTTAGTAATTGGAGCCGTATCCTATTGGACGGTGTATACAGTATATCGGAATATAAATTTTGACTATGCAGAAAAACAATTATATTCGGCTGCTTCCTTTTTGGAATGGCTTCGATCAGAGGGTGAAATTAAGAGATGGTCTCCAGAACAACAACGGGAAATAGCTTTGTCTTACTTAGCCCAACATCCATCAATAATAGTTCGAGAAATTGAATCAGGTCAGTCATCAAAAGAAGTTAGTAGGTATCGTCAAAAGGATGGTGGCTGGTGGAGGGAACGATGGCTGATGTTGTTAGATGTTGAGGGTTGGGACTGGCAGTTGGCGTATCCTCTGTCTTTTTCTTATTTTACGGAACCATTGATGGACATACAGAAAAATACGATGTTGGTGGTGTTAATAACGAGTCTGGTAGCAGTTGAGATAACCATAATTTTGGCACACCATTTGTCCAAACCCCTTAAACAATTAGCTCAGTTCTGCCAAGGTATTAGTGAAGGAATCAACAAAATGACACATGATCTACCTAACAAGCGGAAGGATGAAATTGGAATTCTTTCTGACTCTCTAAAAAAAATGGTTAATAAACTGGAAGAGAAAAACTACAGACTTTTGGCGATGACGCAATTAAACGATACAATTTTAAAGAGCACCCACTTAGGTATTGTAACTTTGCATAATGAGGAGAAAGAAACTCTCAATCCTGCTGCGATGCATATGGTTGAACAACATCCAGCTTTATTAGAAAGAATAAGACAACTAAGGGACAGAAGCAGCCAAGAGATAAATGGTCGGATGGAAGAAACCTGGGTTATGGAAGGTGAACAAGGGACCTCTTTTTATGCTGTAAGTCGTTCGCCCATGCGTGGAGAAAACGACCAGGCAAATGGGTTATTATTTACCTTGGAGGATATTACACAGCGAAAGAGAATTGAAGAAAAATTGGAAAGAATGGATCGTTTGGCATCTCTAGGTGAATTGGCGGCAGGTCTGGCACATGAAATCCGCAACCCATTGGCAGGAATTAAGACAACCAGCCAAATTTTACGCAAGCGCTTATTCCTTACTCAAGAAAATAAGGATTTGTTTGAAGGGATCATCGTTGAGATTGACCGGTTAAATCAGATAATCACTAACCTTCTTCGTCTAGCCCAACCAGTTAAAACTGAACCTCGGCTTGTAAAGATCAATCAGGTAGTTCAATCCACAACTTCTTTGCTTCGGAAAATATGTGAAGAACAAAGAGTTCGTTTAGTCCTTAATATAAATCCAAAGGCGGAAGTGTGGATTGATCCTGATCATTTTAGACAAATATTGCTTAATCTCTGCCTTAATGCAATTAAAGCTATGCCACATGGGGGGTTGCTGATCATCCGGGGAGACTGTCGGGAGACGGACTCTTATAGTGAAGTGGTGGTGGAGGACACAGGGGTTGGTATGGATGATAATACTCTCAAAAAAATATTCAACCCTTTTTTCACCACATTTGCAGATGGAACCGGTTTGGGATTATCGATAGTTCATCAGCTTGCCGTGCAAAACCGCGGGGAAGTAGAAGTAAGAAGTCAGTTGGGGAAAGGGACTTGTTTCACCCTAAAATTTCCCCCTACGGAGGAGGGTCGATTTTGGACAAAAGAATTTTAATCATAGATGATGAAAAAACTCTACGGCTATCTCTTTCTGTCGGATTTTCCGATGAAGGATACCATGTGGAAACGGCTTCTACCGCTGCGGAGGGATATGAGCGGATAGGACGTTTTTCTCCTCATGTCATTTTTCTGGATCTACGTTTACCCGACAGGAGCGGACTTGATTTATTGGACCAAGTGAAGCAGGAATATCCGGCTGTTACTGTGGTGATAATGACGGCCTATGGGGATACCAAGAGCACCGTTCAAGCTATTAAGAAAGGTGCTTTCGATTACATCAACAAACCGTTCGAGTGGGAGGAAATTTATTTTATTACTAGAAAGCTGTTCGAACATCTCAGTTTGCAGAGTGAAATCGAGTTTTATCGCCGGGAGGTTCGCAAACAGAGAACGGACAAATTGATCGGAAACAGCGTTGTAATGAACCGAGTCAAGGAACATATCAAACTGTTAGCAGGTGCAAGGGACACCACTGTGCTCATTGAGGGGGAAACGGGGACGGGCAAAGAACTGGCTGCACGATCACTGCACGAATGGAGTGAAAGGAGGGAAAGGCCGTTTCTGGCAATCAATTGCGGGGCCATACCTTCCAACCTTCTGGAGAGTGAGCTTTTTGGTTATGAAAGGGGAGCATTTACAGGTGCCGGTAGGGAAAAACAGGGATTATTGGAATGGGCCAATGGTGGTACGGTGTTTCTCGATGAAGTAGGAGAGCTTTCAGTAGAAATGCAGGTCAAACTCCTTCGTTTTCTGGAGGAACGAAAGTTTAAGCGAATCGGAGGACTCCATGATATTAGTGTAGATGTACGGGTGGTGGCAGCCACCAACCGAAACCTGTTGCAAATGGTGGAAAACGGGGAATTTCGTTCAGATTTATTTTATCGTTTAAATGTAGTGCCGATCCACCTGCCCCCTTTACGCGAAAGGGAAGAAGATATCTTGTTGCTGGCTGAATATTTTCTTAATGATTTTTCCAAGCAGATGGGAAAGGATCAACTCATTTTTTCATCGGAAGCAAGGGAGATCTTGGTCGCCTATGATTGGCCGGGAAACATAAGAGAATTAAGAAACGTGATGGAGCGACTAGTTATTTTGCACCAGGGGGGAGTGATTCAAGCCAGTGATGTGGTTTTGAATACAGCGGTAAAACCTGATTCGCGAAGGTCCGGACAAAATATTTCTGTTTACGATACTGATAATGATTCCCTTTTTACAAATGATTTTTTACTGGACCAGAAAGTGGAAGAAGTGGAACGGTATTATATTGACAAAGCCTTGAGGCTTACCAAATGGAATGTAAGTCATGCCGCAAAACTTTTAGGTATAAGCCGTTATTCCCTGCAGCGCCGAATTAAAAAACTTTATCCCGCTAAGTAGAACTTCCGGTAATAAGCAGTGGAAAGCGTAAAATGAATATTTATGCATAAGCGAAAGTGTGCAAAAACGCCCGAAACGGGCGGTTTTTTTGTGCGTGATCGAACATTGCTTATATCACAATATAATGAATAGTTGAAAAATCAAGGATAATATTAAGATTAAATTTTGGCATGAGATTTGCTTAGTTTAAAAAGTGATTTTATAAATAAAAGGGGGACTTATTTATGTCACAACTATCATTAGCGCCTAAGAAGAATTGGAATATTTTGTTGGGTGCAGCGTTTCTTATGGCCACTTCCGCTATTGGTCCGGGATTTTTGACCCAAACAGCCGTATTCACGGAACAACTTTTAGCCAGCTTCGGATTTGTTATTTTAATGTCGATTATACTTGATATCGGCGCGCAGATGAATATCTGGAGGATCATTTGTGTATCGGAGAGACGGGGACAGGACATTGCCAATGCCGTGCTTCCCGGCCTAGGTTACTTTGTGGCCTTTGCGGTGGCTTTAGGAGGGCTTGCCTTTAACATCGGAAACATAGCCGGGGCCGGCCTTGGTTTCAATGTTTTGTTCGGTGTGGATACGAGAATAGGTGCCGTCATCACTGCCCTTATAGCCATTGGGATCTTCTTGTTTAAGGAAGCGGGGATTGCGATGGATCGAATCGCCCGTTGGTTAGGAGCCCTCATGATCCTGCTTACTACTTATGTCGCTTTGGTTAGCGATCCGCCAGTAGGTGAGGCGATTTTCAGAACATTTGCCCCAGAGAGAATTGACTTGCTTTCGATTATCACACTTGTTGGAGGAACAGTAGGAGGTTATATTACTTTCGCCGGTGGGCACCGCTTGATTGATGCCGGAATTAAGGGAAAGGAAAATTTAAAGGAAGTTACAAAAAGTTCTGTGTCAGGAATCATTATCGCTTCCCTGATGAGGATTATCCTGTTCCTAGCTGTTCTTGGTGTGGTATCACAAGGCCTTAAATTGGATCCCGCAAACCCGCCAGCTTCCGTTTTCCAATATGCGTCAGGGGTGATCGGGTACAAGTTTTTCGGTCTAGTATTGTGGTCCGCAGCCATTACATCGGTGATCGGTGCCGCTTACACATCCGTTTCTTTCCTGCGCACCTTTTCATCTAAAATTGAACGCAATAATGCCAAGGTAATCATTAGTTTTATCGTCGTTTCCACATTGATTTTTGTCAGCATAGGTAAACCGGTGAAACTCCTCATCTTTGCCGGGGCTTTTAACGGATTAATCCTTCCCCTCACCTTGGGAACAATGCTGATTGCAGCATATAAAATCAATATCGTGGGAGATTATAAGCATCCGATGTGGATGACTGTCTTCGGCACTATTGTGGCATTGGGAACCGCTTATCTAGGTGTGATGACGCTGATTAATCAGATTCCCAAATTATTTGCCTAGGCAGGAAAATCGAATATCCCCAAAGTAAGGGTGCGTTTACGCGTACCCTCTTCTTTATGTCATCTGCTAATATAGATATAAAACCAATGCGAATGGGGGGAGTCAAATGTCGTCGTTTACATTTAAGCCATTGGGGGATTGTGGAGTTCGTATTCAAATGGGAGAGAAAATCGACCCCGCTATCAATGGGATGATTCGCAGTTACTGCCGGTATCTGGAAGAATTTCCTATCGTAGGGATCGTCGAATGGATACCGACCTATACGGCTGTAACGGTATTTTATCAACCTCACGTGATCCGATACAAAGAACTTTGTAACCGATTGGAGCAAGTTTTTTATGAAATGAAACAAGTAACATTGCCTCCGGCTCAGGTGATTACGATTCCCACATTATATGGCGGAGAATATGGTCCTGATCTTTTTTATGTGGCAAAATATCATGGGATGACCGTTGAAGAATTGATACAAGTTCATAGCCAGCCTGACTACTTGATTTACATGATGGGATTTGTACCAGGTTTTCCATATTTGGGTGGGATGAACGAAAAAATTGCCACCCCTCGTTTAGAAAATCCGCGATCTGCTATTCCTGCTGGTTCAGTAGGGATTGCAGGGGCACAGACCGGGATTTATCCTATCGAGACACCGGGAGGGTGGAGGTTGATCGGACGTACTCCAATTCGTCTGTACGATCCTTCTGATAAAAATCCTGTTTTGCTGAAGGCCGGGGATTATCTTCGCTTCCAAGCCATTGATGAAGAGGAGTTTAAGCAGATCGAAGAACAAGTGAAACTGGGAACTTATCATGTCGAACGAAGTCCTTATAAGGGAGGAGAATAATATGGCAGCTTGTGTTGATTTAAACAGTGATTTGGGAGAAAGTTTCGGACATTACAGGATCGGTAATGATGAAAAGGTGCTTGATTTTGTCACTTCCGCTAACATTGCATGCGGATATCATGCTGGGGATCATAATGTGATGCATCGAACGGTAAAAATGGCTGTTGAGAAAGGAGTCGGGTTGGGAGCACATCCTGGTTTGCCCGATCTGATCGGGTTCGGCCGCCGCCCTATGGAGGTTTCTCCTGAGGATGTGTATAATTTTACGATCTACCAAGTCGGAGCATTACAGGCTTTTGCTCGCCTGTATGGACAGAGGCTTCAGCATGTGAAGCCACATGGAGCGTTATTTAACATGGCTTCCAAAGATCCTGTGATTGCAAAGGCCATTGTTCAGGCTGTTTATGATTTGGATAAGGAATTGATCCTGTTTGGGCTTGCTGGAAGCGAACTGGTCAAGGCAGGACAAGAAGCTGGATTGCAGGTGGCGCAGGAAGTTTTTGCTGATCGTACGTATCAGCCTGATGGTACTTTAACTTCTCGAACACAGCTAAATGCAATGATCCATGAACCTGAAGAAGCCATCGCCCGGGTGATTCGCATGGTGACGGAAGGAAAAGTAACTGCCGTAGATGGAACCGATCTTGATATTCAAGCCGACACAATATGTGTTCACGGCGATGAACCACAGGCTCTTGTTTTTGTGCAAAGATTGCGTCATGTTCTGCAGAAGAACGGAATTGATGTAAAAAAGGTAGGAGATCGATGATTAAAGCATTTGAAGTGATAAATCCGGGATTGCTTACCACCGTTCAGGATCTGGGTAGGTACGGATTTCAGCAGTACGGAATGGTAGCGGCGGGAGCGATGGATTCCTTCGCTCTTCAGGTAAGTAATTTGCTGGTTGGAAACCCAAGAAATGAAGCGGGGTTGGAAATTACCATGGTGGGCCCCGCATTGAAAGCGCTGGATGATCTTGTGATTGCCCTTTGCGGGGCGGACTTGAGCCCTACGATTGAGGGTAAAAAGGTGCCTTTATGGAAAAGTTTTTTAATTCGTAAAGGACAGGAATTACGTTTTCATGCCCCCGTTCAAGGAGCAAGGACTTATCTGGCCATAGCCGGCGGGATCGCTGTGGAAAAGGTAATGGGGAGCAAGTCCACTTATTTGAAAGCATCCATCGGAGGGTATCAGGGAAGAGCATTGAAAAAAGGTGACGTTATTGAAGCTGGTCCGGTATCCAGTGATCTATCCCGTTTGACGGGAAGGGGGCTGTCACCGGGTGACATCCCTCATTACGGCAAACATGTTACCGTTCGTGTCGTTTTGGGACCGCAGGAAGACGCTTTTACACCCGAGGGACTGGACGCTTATTTATCCGGAATTTATGAAGTTACTCCGCAATCGGACCGGATGGGATACCGCTTAAAGGGACCGGTGATTCAACATAAAGAGACGGCCGATATTATTTCCGATGCGATTGCTCCTGGGTCGATTCAGGTCCCTTCGAACGGACAACCTATTATTTTACTTGCAGATCGCCAGACAACCGGTGGCTATACGAAGATAGCAACGGTGATTACGGTCGATCTGCCGCTGATCGCTCAGCTTCTTCCCGGGAATACCTTGTCATTTCAAGCGATTGAAGTGGAAGAAGCGCAAAATCTTTATATTCAGCAGGAACAGCTGCTGTCCAAGCTGCAAATTGCAGCGGGGGCGTATTAAGTAAGGAGGCGAGAAATATGAGCAATGAATTATCTTCTATTCGCGAGGCGATCCGGAGGGGAGAATGGTCGAAACCTACATCCGGATTGGCTCCGGGGTATACGCAGGCAAATCTGGTCATTCTGCCGAAAAGATATGCTTATGATTTTTTACTGTTTTGTGTCCGTAATCCAAAACCCTGCCCGTTGTTAGAGGTGACGGACACCGGGTCTCCGGTTCCGGTGGAAACTGCACCAGGAGCAGATCTAAGAACCGATTTGCCTAAATACAGGATCTATAAACATGGAGAATTGATTGAAGAGCTTAACAATATTTCAGATTATTGGTCTGATGATTTCGTTTCTTTCATTCTTGGATGCAGTTTCACCTTTGAGCGGCCGCTGCTTCAAGAGGGAATACCGGTTCGTCATATTGAAGAAGAGTGTAATGTTCCCATGTATCTTACCAATATCGCCTGTTCACCGGCAGGTGTGTTTTCCGGACCCATGGTGGTCAGCATGAGGCCGATGAAACCGAAAGATGTAATCCGGGCTGTTCAGATTACTTCTCGATTTCCTTCGGTACATGGTGCACCTGTTCATATCGGTAACCCTAGAACCATTGGAATTAAAGATATTAATAAGCCAGACTTTGGTGATCCGGTTACGGTCTATCCTGATGAGATTCCTGTATTTTGGGCCTGTGGAGTGACGCCACAAGCGGTAGCTATGGCCAGTAAACCGGAGATTATGATTACTCATGCTCCAGGCCACATGTTTATTACCGATTTAAAAGAGGAACATCACGCTCTTTTATAGCCTGATGTTAAGTTAATAAAGTAGACTTAAAATAATGAAATATTAATTCAGTGAGTCTAAAGTGTACACTGTCAGTTGACTTGGAGCACTGCGGGCATGATACCTGTTGAAAAGGACGATACGGCAAGATTTTTGTTGGCATGCGATATTATGTCCGCCACTCCATGTAAAGCCTTCTCCTTACGCCGCTAGGCGCAACTTATCATCGTTATGCTCGGGAAACGATCAGATTAGCTCAAGCATTAAAAGAGCGTGGAGCCTTTGTAATCGGGATATCAGATTCACCTGTCGCTCCTATTGCGGAATACACGGATATTCTTCTGTCAGTCTGTTTACCTGTCATGTCCACGATTGATACAGCTCCAGCTGTTTTTTCACTCATGAATGCTTTAGTGGCAGGTGTAGCTATTCAGGATCGGGAAAAATTTCAGCATCGAAAAGAAAAATATGAATCCTTTCAACTGGAGGATTTCTTTTTATTGAAAGGAGAGACTCGCAAGTGAAAACAATCATGAATGAAATAAGTTCGATCGTGAATCTAATAAGACCGACAATAATGGAGATTTTTGATCACCTTCATCAAAACCCTGAAGTCAGTTGGAAAGAAGTCGACACAACAAAATATATAGTCAATTTTTTACGAGAGATCTGTTTCAATCAAATTGCTTTCATCCATTTATGAGTTGAAAGAAATCTATTATTCTAATATTCTGGTTATTGCCTAAATCTATCCTGAAAATTAACTCGTTGCACGAACCAAAAAAAACAATACAAAACTAACCCTAGGCCTTACAAAATATGGTTAGGGTTGAAGAGCGATGATTCCTATCGTTTGTGTCAAGATGCTTCTGATT
>NZ_JAKIHL010000045.1 GCF_021608135.1 Microaerobacter geothermalis | reverse complement strand
CTGTTACAACAGATAGGTCATCCTTCATCCCTTAATGGCCCTAATAGCTTGTATCGTGAATGAAATCAAGGGCGAGCGACAGCGAGGGCTTTGCCTTTACCCTTGATGAAATGAGCGATACAAGCTAGCATCCCTCAAGGGATGAAGAACATCTAAAAAAGTGACAGAATCACTGACGTTTTAATATGACATTTTCACTGACGCTTGACAGAACCGTTATTGTTCTTTAAAAATACTCCAACTTATAGTAGAATGAATCATCATATGTGATTATTTTTTATAAGAGCCTGTTTAAAAAGGAGGAGAAACTTCCTCTACAAAAACCTCTCCGAAGGAGGAAAGATGATGACCGTTGAAGTAAAAACCGAAATGGGCCGAATCGAAATCGTTGAAGATGTAATCGCTACCATTGCTGGGGG
The DNA here is from genome assembly GCF_021608135.1 of Microaerobacter geothermalis. Lineage (NCBI taxonomy): Bacteria > Bacillati > Bacillota > Bacilli > Caryophanales > Bacillaceae > Microaerobacter > Microaerobacter geothermalis. The sequence goes on along the minus strand of NZ_JAKIHL010000045.1, from coordinate 25,313 downwards.
CGCTGCTATGGAATGTTATGGTGTAGTTGGTATGGTTTCTCAACACCTGTTAAAAGATGGGATTATTGATTTATTAGGGAAGGAGAATTTGAGTCGGGGAGTCTTAGTAGAAAAGAAAGAAGATCAAGTAAACTTGAATATCTACATCATGGTGAGTTACGGAACGAGGATTTCGGAAATTGCCCATAATGTACAAACCAGAGTAAAATATACTTTGGAACAAACTGTGGGAATTCATATCGGTTCTGTAAATGTATTTGTGCAAGGCGTCAAGGTGGTTTAATCATAGGTAAGGAGGACTTGCGTTGAGTCAACAGTATATTGATGGGTTATTATTTACCAGAATGATCATAAATGGAGCAGATGTTTTGAAAAGAAATGTAACGATTGTCGATGGATTAAATGTGTTTCCTGTTCCTGACGGGGATACTGGTACCAATATGAACCTTTCGTTTACGTCAGGAGTAGAGGAAGTGCAAAAAAGAAAACATGAAGGCATTGGGGCAGTGGCTCAAGCCCTTTCTAAGGGATTGCTTATGGGAGCAAGAGGAAATTCCGGCGTTATACTATCCCAACTTTTTCGCGGATTTGCCAAGAGTACATTAGGGAAAACATACATAAGTGCAAAAGAATTTGCTGATGCCCTGAAAGAAGGAGTAGAAACGGCCTATAAAGCGGTGATTAAGCCCATTGAAGGGACCATCTTGACCGTGGCTAGAGAAGCGGCGGATCGCGGTCAAGAAGTGGCAAAAAAGACCGATCAGGTGAATGTGGTGATGGAAGAAGTTGTAAAGCAAGCTAAAATCACATTGGATAAAACACCTGAACTTCTTCCTGTGTTAAAAAAGGTAGGGGTAGTTGATGCCGGAGGTCAAGGACTTTTGTTTATTTACCAAGGATTTTTATCAGCCCTCACCGGAAATGCTGTTGAAGCAGAACAAATAAAAATTCCTGAGAAAAATGTGATCAGCAAATTTATGAAGAAAGAAGCTGAGCCAGTTCAGGCAAAACTGAAAACAGAAGATATCCAATACGGTTATTGTACAGAATTTATTATTGGCTTAGATCGATCAAAGCAAGGATTTAAAGAAGAAGATTTTCGTGAGAAAATTGGCCAATACGGGGATTCCCTTTTGGTTGTGGCCGATGATGATTTGGTTAAGGTACATATCCATGCAGAGGAACCAGGAAACGTCCTTAATTATGCGATGAGATTTGGCAGTTTACATAAGATAAAAATTGAAAATATGCGTGAACAGCATACCCATATTTTGCAGCAGGAATATGAGGAGGTACAGGAAATCCATCAGAATGATTTTAAAGACGGGGAAGAAGTGGCCGATTCCCAAGTTTATGGGATAATTGCGGTGGCGATGGGCGAGGGAACCCATGAGATCTTCCGGAGTTTGGGAGTTGATGTGGTGGTTTCTGGTGGTCAGACTATGAACCCCAGTACTGAAGATTTGTTAAAGGCCATTCAATCGACCAGGGCAAGACAGGTGATTCTTTTACCTAACAATAGCAATATCGTCATGACTGCTAAACAGGCTTTAGAGCTGGCTGAAGTTCCCGGTATGGTTATTCCGACGAAAACGGTTCCCCAGGGATTGGCTGCGATGTTTGCGTTTAATCCAAATTATTCTATTGAAGAAAACCGTTCATCTATGACAGCAGCGATGACGCATGTCAAAACGGGACAAGTCACCTTTGCTGTAAGGGATTCCTCCTTTGATAACCTGGAAATTAAGGAAGGAGATTTCATTGGAATTGCCGATGGGCAAATTGTATCCTCTTCTGAAGAGGTGATGGTAACCACCAAACAACTGTTAAAAAAGCTGGTGAGTCCGGATGACGAAGTTGTTATGGTACTTTCCGGGAAAGATGTGACGGAAGATCAGTTAAATGAATTGGAAAAGTTCTTTGAGGCAGAATATCCCGATATAGAATTAGAAATTCATGATGGCGGACAACCGCTCTACCCTTTCATTTTTTCTGTTGAGTAAAGAAATGATTTGATAAAGGACGTGAATCAGTGAAGAAAATTAGAATTGTAACGGATAGTACTGCTGATATTCCGAAGGAACTGGTTGAAAAATTTAATCTCACGGTAGTCCCACTAAAAGTTCATTTTGGAGAATCCACTTATTTGGATGGGGTCAACCTCTCCGCATCAGAATTTTACAAGAAGCTGGAACAATCCCCCTTATTGCCTACAACTTCACAGCCGTCTCCACTTGATTTTGTGGATACTTTTAAGGGGATTCATGATCAAGAAGAGGGGAATGTTTCCATTATCTCTATCCACCTTTCTTCCGCATTAAGCGGAACCTATCAATCTGCCAATTTAGCTAAAAATATGATTGGGAATGAAGTGGATGTTACTGTTATTGATTCTAAAATGGCTTCCTATGCTATTGGTATTATTGTAATAGCAGTGGCTGAAGCAGCGGAAAGCGGAAAAACAAAGGAACAGTGTATTCTCTTGGCTGAGCAGCTGATTGAGGAAACGGTGGTTTATTTTGTGGTTGATACCCTTGAATACTTACAAAAAGGCGGAAGAATCGGGAAGGCATCAGCATTGTTTGGTTCTCTACTTAACATAAAGCCTATCCTCTCCCTTGACCGGGATGGCGAGGTATACGCCATTGATAAGGTAAGGGGCCAGAAAAAAGCTTTTGGCCGTTTGATTCAGTATTTGAAAGAATATGCAGGTGATCATAAAGTAAGGGTGGGGATTTCCCATGGTGAAGCGTATGAAGAAGTAGAACAAATAAAAGAGATGCTTCATCAGGATTTTGAGATCTCTGACATGGTCATCACAGATATTGGACCTGTGATCGGCACACATGTGGGCCCAAAAACAGTAGCGGTAACTATGTACAAAATATTATAATACATTAACAGCCATGATATATTCCTATCTCAATGATAGGAATATATCTATTTTGCATTCCAATAGGGGGTTTCCTATGAAATATCAGTCAGTCTTTGATATTATCGGGCCAATCATGATCGGTCCCTCAAGTTCTCATACCGCAGGGGCAGCCCGAATTGGACGATTGTCACGAACGTTGTTTGGAAAAGAGCCTGTAAAGGCAGTCATTACCTTTTATGGTTCTTTTGCAAAAACCTTTAAGGGACACGGAACCGATGTAGCCATTATAGGCGGAATTTTGGGCTTTGATACATTCGATAACCGCATTGTAGATTCCTTTGCCATCGCGAAAGACTTAGGTATGGAGATTGAAATTAAGGTTTCTGAAGAAGAGGTGGACCATCCCAATACGGCAAGAATAAAGCTATTTAATCATCAATATTCCTTTGAAGTGGTGGGAATATCCATTGGCGGAGGAAAGGTTGAAGTTGTTGAAGTGAATGGATTTAAGGTTCGCTTAACAGGGGAGTATCCTACATTGCTTGTTCTTCATGAGGATCGCTTTGGCATGATTTCAGCGGTATCCAATACATTAAGTCGATTTGAAATTAACATTGGGCATATGGAAGTTTCCCGAAAGGCTAGGGGAAAACAGTCATTAATGATTATTGAAACGGATCAGATACCCTCAGATGATATTAAAGAGGAGATTGAAAGGATACCCTATGTGTTAAACGTATCCTTCATTTCTCCCTAAATTTCTAGCTATGGAACAAAAGAGTTTACTAAGGATGGCCTTCGAGTTCGTGCTTTAGCATTGGGGCTAAAGAACGGTTACAGCTCTCAAACTGTCTCCATCTTCGAGTTACCCAGATGTTCTTGAGAGCTCCGTACTTTAGTTTCAAAGCGGACTTGACTACTTCTTCGACGAACTCGACAAGCTGACGTGTAAAGTCCTTTGTTCCATCTATATTTACAGTTGGACGTGAAGTGGTAGTGAAGTGATGTAGAATTTTCCCTTTTAAGATGAGGAGGCATGTTATGTTTTCCACGGTGAAGGAATTAATTGATATATGCAATACCGAGAACAAACCAATTTGGCAGGTGATGCTTGAAGCTGAAATGGAGGTATCGGGAAGATCTGAGGATCAGATTCTTGAACAAATGAACAGAAATCTGGATATTATGGAAGAAGCCGTTAACCGGGGTATTCATGAAGATATTAAATCCCATAGCGGTTTAACCGGCGGGGATGCCAAGAAGATTAGAAAATATATGGAGGAGAATAGGTTTTTGTCCGGATTTACCATATTGGATGCGGTTAGCAAGGCTGTAGCCACCAATGAGGTAAATTCTGCAATGGGGACCATCGTAGCCACTCCTACTGCAGGTTCTTGCGGAATTGTGCCGGGTACTTTGTTTGCGGTTGCCCCCAAATTAAATGCCAGCCGTGACCAAATGGTTCACTTTTTATTCACGGCAGGAGCTATGGGATATATTATTGCCAATAATGCTTTCATCTCTGGGGCGACAGGGGGATGCCAGGCTGAAGTGGGGTCAGCTACTGCCATGGCTGCTTCAGCCATTGTGGAAATGGCAGGTGGAACTCCTGAACAATCTGCCGATGCTTTGTCGATCGCCATGAAAAATTTGCTGGGATTGGTATGTGATCCTATTGCAGGGCTAGTTGAAGTTCCCTGTGTAAAAAGAAATGCCATGGGAGCTGCCATAGCTATGGTTGCTGCCGACATGGCACTAGCGGGAATTAAGAGTGTTATTCCGGCAGACGAGGTGATTCTCGCCATGTACCGTATCGGATGCTCCATGCCTAATACATTAAAGGAAACTGCATTGGGAGGGTTGGCTGCCACTCCGACAGGAAGGGCGTTGGAAACGAAAATATTTGGCAGACCAAGTGAATAATGTATGAAATGAACTTGTATCAGTCCGTATCCGTATTAAAGGGTGTTGGTAAGGAAAAAGAGAAGGACCTCCACTCACTCGGAATATTTACCATTCATGATTTGCTTGAGTATCTTCCTTACCGGTACGAAGATTACACAGTGAAGGACCTGGCTTCAGTGTCTGACGGAGAAAAAGTGACGATTATTGCCACGGTATATGGGGAGCCTGTGCTCCGACACTATGGAAAAAAATCCAGGTTATCGGTTCGGTTGCTTTCAGAAAAATTATTAATTACTGCCGTTTTTTTTAACCGTCCTTTTCTGAAACGACAGTTGCAGAGCGGAAAAGAAATCATTGTCACAGGCAAATGGGAGTTGGGGAAGAAGCAAATTGTCGTCCAACACTATCGGTATGCTTTAGACAAACATATAAAGGATTTAAACTCCCTTCATCCGGTTTATTCGGTTACAGGAAGTTTAACGATTGGAGATATGAGGAAATTTATGAAGGAAGCTATCTCAGTAGGAATCCATGGGATAAAAGAGATTCTTCCTTCCGATTTAGTTAAGAAATATCGTTTAATGTCTAGAGGGGAAGCGATTAAACTGCTTCATTTTCCAGTTGATGCTGAGAGCGGAAAAATGGCAAAGCGTAGGTTCGTGTATGAAGAACTGTTTCTCTTTCAATTGAAGATGTTGGCTCATCGGTATTTGTCTCGTCAGGAAAAGGAAGGTATCCAGCATTCTGTTGATGTAAATTCACTAAAAAAATTTATTGATACACTTCCTTTCTCTTTAACAGATGCACAAAAACGAGTGTTGAGGGAAATACTCTCAGATATGAAATCCCCTTATGTGATGAACCGTCTTCTTCAAGGGGATGTAGGCTCAGGAAAAACGGTGGTAGCGGCCATCGCTTTATTCGCTTCAGTGAAGGCCGGTTTTCAGGGAGCCTTAATGGTTCCAACAGAAATATTGGCTGAACAGCATTATCAATCCTTACATTCCCTTCTGTCTCCCCATGGGATAGAGGTGGCACTCTTGACTGGGAGCGCCACCCCAAGGCAAAGAAAAGATATTTTGGGGCAGTTGCAGATGGGGTTGATTGATGTGCTGATTGGCACCCATGCCCTTATTCAGGAGGATGTATCTTTTCGCCGGTTGGGATTAGTTATCACGGATGAACAGCACCGTTTTGGAGTGGAGCAGCGTAGAATTTTAAGGCAAAAAGGGGAACACCCCGACGTATTGTTAATGACTGCCACACCCATTCCGCGAACATTGGCTATCACTGCTTACGGGGATATGGATGTATCTGTAATCGATGAACTGCCATTGGGAAGAAAACCGATTGAAACCTATATCGCGAATTTTTCCATGTTGGATAGGGTTCTTCAATTTATAAGAAAGGAACTAAAAAAAGGAAGACAAGCCTATGTAATTTGTCCCCTTATTGAAGAATCTGAAAAGTTGGACTTAGAAAATGCCATAGACGTTCATGCCCAGTTAAGGGAGTATTTTTCTCCCATGGGTTTTACGGTGGGATTGATGCATGGACGGCTTTCCCCACAGGAAAAGGAGGAAGTGATGAAATCATTCGCCAATCAGGAGATTCATATTCTAGTTTCAACAACAGTGGTTGAGGTCGGAGTGAATGTCCCCAATGCGACGGTGATGCTTGTTTATCATGCGGAAAGGTTTGGTTTGGCCCAACTTCATCAATTAAGGGGAAGGGTGGGAAGAGGATCCGAGCAATCCTATTGCATATTTCTTGCAGACCCAAAAACAGAGGTAGGAAAGGCTAGAATGAAGATTCTCAAAGACACCGATGACGGATTTGAGATTGCCAGGAGAGATATGGAGCTAAGGGGACCAGGAGATATATTAGGGACCAAGCAGAGCGGCCTCCCAGAATTTAAAATGGCAGACATTGTCCGGGACTATAAAATATTAGAGATTGCCAGAAGGGATGCCGCCCATTTGGTTCAACAGGATTCATTTTGGACGGAATCCAGTTTTCAACCGCTAAGGGATTATCTTCAGAAAGAAGGCATCCTTCTTGGTCATAAGTTAGATTAATATAGGATTTCCATACCCGATTTAATATTGGGTATTTTTTGTTTACCTTTTTATACTTATGAGTATAATAAATTTATGTAATTATACTTTACAATATAAAAAGGTGGGGTTCTATGGCTTTAAATACATTAGACAAAATTTATCAAGGCGGATTTAAAGCTTTTGCTCAGAAAGGATATTTTGAGGTAACCATGGAGGAGGTGGCGGTGATTGCAGGAGTATCGAAGGGAACCCTGTATTATCGTTTTAAAACAAAGGAGGAATTATACTTCTATTTGATCGAGAGGGGAATTGATGAGTTTTGCGAGGCCATTTCCAATAGGCTTGCTGAAATCCCTCTGTATTTGGTAGAAGAACGGTTGGATGCTTTGGTTCGGGTCCATCTTCATTACTTTGAAAGTCATCCTGACTTTTGCAAATTAATGTTTCGCCGCAGTTTTGACTCATTTCTTGGAGAAGATCAATTTTTAATGAAAATGAAAGATTATTTTTATCTGATTGAAAAGGAATTGACCAATGCTCAAGAAAAGGGATGGATGGATTCTTTTTTGCATATTACCACTGCAGCTAGCAGTTTTTTTGGTATGCTTGGATTCTTTGTCATAAGAACCATGGTTCGCGGGGATTCCATTCGAAGCAAGCCTCTTCAAAATACATTGATTCATATGGTTAAAGAGTCCATGAGAGCAAAATAATATATTGGAATAGAAGGAGAGATAGGAAATGGGGAAAACCAGAGTAATCATATTGTTGGTAATATTGACGATTTTTACGGGAGGAGCCTTAATTCTTTATCAGTTTCAGAATGAAGCATCTGCCCAACAGGATCAATATATTTCTTCAGGAATTACGGAAATGAAGGAAATAGAGGTGTCCTTTAAGATAGGGGGTAAATTGGATACCACCTTAGTTCAGGAAGGAGATGTGGTGAAAGAGGGAGAGTTACTGGCGTCCCTTGAAGACAAAGACTTTCAGATTAAAGTGGATCAAGCAAAAGCCAATGTGGAAATGGCAAAGGCACTATTAGAACAAAGCAGGTTGGCCGTTCCATTAACCAAGACAGATACGGAGATACAACTGAAGGAAGCGGAGGCAGCACTAAAGGCTGCAAAGGCAAAGTACGATGCTCTGCTCAATGGAGCCAGGGATGAAGAAAAGAAGCAAGTGGAAGCGAAGGTTTCTGCTGCAAAGGAAGTATATCAAGTGGCTCTGGATACTTATAATAAAATGGAAGTTTTATATCAGCAGGGTGCTATTCCTTCAAGCAAATTGGATGAAGCGAAGGTTAATTTGGAAAAGGCAAAGGCAGAATATGATGTGAGTCAACAGCAACTGGCCATGATCAATAAGGGAGCGAGACAAGAAGAGATAGATGGGGCGAAGGCGTTGGTTGAACAAGCAGAGGCAGCAGTGGAAAGGGCCAAGAATGCTATGGGACAGGTATCGGTAAAGATTGAGGATAATCAATTGGCGGAGGCCAAATTATCCCAGGCGGAAGCAGCATTGATGGAAGCGGAAACTTACCTAAGCTATACGAAATTGTTCTCACCAAACGATGGGATGATTATCACCCAAAGCTCCTATAAAGGGGAAACGGTGGCGGCCGGTAAACCTGTTTTTACCATTCTGGATACCAGTAAGGTATGGGCACGTTTTTATGTCAGTGAACAAGGTCTGGTTGACAAAAAAGTTGGAGATAAGGTGACCCTTTATCTTGATGCATCGAAGCAAAAGGTGGAGGGAAAGATTATTCTAATTTCACCTGCAGCTGACTTTGCCGTGAAAAAAGCAACACAAGAACAAGGGGAAGCGGATGTTCGTTCTTTTTTAGTCAAAGTGGAAATCATCAATCCCTCCCCTGATCTTCGTTCCGGATACACGGTTCACTGGATACAGGAGGAGTCATAATCATGGTCAGGAAAATGATTGAGCAGGAATGGCGTGAAATTATCCAAGACAAAAGACTTTTGGCTATTCTTTTGCTGGTTCCAATTTTTTATACGTTGCTGTTCGGATATTTGTATATAAATTCCAAGGTTACGGAACTATCAACGATTGTTTATCTGGGAGAAGACTCAACTCTAACCCGTGAAATCGTTCTTGGCTTTGATCAATCTGATATTTTTTCTGTTTCCAAAATGGCATCAAATGAAGAAGAAGTGATCTCATCGATACAGAAGGGGGATTACAAAGTAGGGATCATCATTCCCCCTCATTTAACGGAGGATATAAAACGGGGCAGTAGTACGGAAGTGTTGACAATGGTAGATGGAAGTAACATGTTGGTATCCAATGCCGCCACCAAGGGCGCCAATGAGGTTGTACAAACCTTTAGTACGGGAGCTGCCATTGAAAAATTGGCAGCAGCAGGGATGGATCAGGATATTGCTATGAAAATGGTGTCGCCCATTCAATTTCGTTATCGGGTTCTCTATAATCCCACGTTCAATTATAGTAACTTTTTATTAATTGGGCTGTTGGGAGCCATTCTGCAGCAGGTTTTGTTTCTCGGTTTGGCGTTGGGAGTAGCAAGGGAGAAGGAACGAGGAACCTGGAATCCTCTTTTAATGGATGTTTCTTCTCCATGGAAAGTGGCTTACGGAAAGTCTGTTCCGTACTTTTTAATTGGTTTAAGCAACTTTATCCTGGTATTCCTTCTGGCGAAAGGATTATTTCAAATCCCATTTAAAGGAAGCCTATGGCTATTTATTCTTCTGGGAATTTCATTTCAGGTCGCTTTGGCTGGGATCGGGTTTTTAGCTTCCCTGACGTCTGCCAATCAGTTGCAGGCTACACAGATTACCATGCTGATTGCTGTTCCTTCCTTTCTGCTCTCTGGATTTACTTGGCCCTTCGGAGCCATGCCGTCCATCCTCGTAAAATTAGGACATCTTCTTCCATTAACCTATTTCCTGGATGGGATTAGGGAATTAACAGTAAAAGGGAACGGGGTGGAATCACTTCTCACCGATGTCTTGGTTCTATTTGGAATGGGTTTGATTTCTTTTGCCGTAAGTATTCTCATCATGTATCTTTCAAGAACGAGAAAAAAAGATACTCATGATTCTTTACGTCTTGGGAATACTGAAAGAGCAACAGTATCATAATCGTTTTTTTTATGTGAAGTATTAATATTACCGCTCGTAGATATCATCAGCGTTAGGATACCTCATCTGGCTGGATTGAGTCTTTTCTTTCTCCTCAATTCCAGCCTTTTCATTTCTTTTCTCTCTGGGTCTTGTTTTAGGTTCTTTTTCATCTGCAGGGATATTTACCATCGTGGTTCCTCCTATTCTTTTATAATGAGATAAATTATTATCAGTATTTAACCGACTTGATCGAGATATTCAAAAACACCCAAAAATGCGGTGTTTTTTTTATTTTATAAGTAGAGAAAGAAATATTCAATAAATGGGCTTAACCTTATGACATCAGCCAATGGTAAGTCGTTTGATTTCATTGTATGTTGGAATAGAAGGACAAAATCATAATTCGGGTATCAGGGTTATGGCTAAGGGAGAAAAGTCAAGAGAGGAGGAAAACGATTGCCAAGTCTAAGTGATCAAATGAGCGATTTCGCTCCGAATAAGCGGATTTGGGTTTTGGACAGAGGGCATGGGGTTGATACCCCGGGGAAACGTTCACCTGACGGAAGTTTAAGAGAATGGGAGTTTAATCATGATGTTCGCAAACGACTTGCAGCATATCTTGATATTAATCAAATTCCCTATATATTTACAGTAACTGATGAAAAAGATATGTCTCTTAGAGAGCGAACAAATATTGAAAACAAACTGGCTGAGATGGGATATCAAACATGCTTTTTGTCCATTCATGCCAATGCCTTTGGCTCAGGAGAATGGAATGATGCAAGAGGAATAGAAACCTATTCCTATCCGAAAGCCAGAGAATCAAAAAGCATGTCAAAGATCTTCTTAAACTATCTGATAAAGGAAACCGGATTATTAGACAGGGGAGCAAAGGAAGCCGATTTCCATGTTCTCCGTGAGACCAAGGGTAATGCAGTATTAACGGAGAACGGCTTCATGACTAACAGGGAAGAAGCAGAACTTTTGAAATCGGATGAGTTCAGGGAGAAGGTAGCCCGGGCCCATGCCAGAGCGATCTGCAAGATTGAAGGGATTGGGTTTACGGATAAAAAGCAGGATGAGGGGAAACCAATGATGGATTGGAAAACAGAGGCCATACAATGGTTGTTAGATCAAAAAATTATCACTGATCCAAAATGGTTGGAAAAGAAAGATGAGGATGTTCCCATGTGGGCTGTTGCCATCATGTTAAGAAGGGTGATGGAGGGGATGAAAAATGAGCAATAAATGGAAGAGCCGAAAATTCTGGATGGCTGTGGTAGCTGCTTTAATCACCATTGGAAACGACGGATTGGGTCTTAATCTTCCGTCAGAATCCATTATGTCTATTGCCGGGGTTGCTATCGCATACATTTTCGGTGAAGCTTACGTTGATTCTAAAAAATGAATAAAATCGTAAAACCACTCAGAAGAATTGAGTGGTATTTTTTATTTTTCGTTTGACATTTAAATTCAGAAAATTTAATATAAATATACATAAAAACATAATTTGTATATATGTCTATGGTGGTGAATTGAATTGACTTCCAGCAAAGATGTTTACGGTAATCTTGGCAGAAGTCTAGGAAGAAAGGTTCATAGAAATTTGCTTCTAAAATGTGCAAAAGAAGTGTTTGAACAATTTGGACCGGAAAAGACAGTCGTATCTGATATTCTAAACAAATCAGGAATTTCTAGAGGAACCTTTTATAAGCTGTTCAGAAATAAGGATGAGATCTATATCCAAGTGCTTCAAAACGAACTGAATGATCTGTACAAAGATATTGAGCAAGAAATGTTGCAAAAACAAACTCCTTTTGAAAAGATGAATCGTTATTGGCTGGTTCGATTAAAACATTTAAAACGGCAGCCTAATTTAAAAGTGCTGTTAAGGCAGGTTTATGAAGGGGTAAACAAGACATATAATTCTTCAGCCTACAAGCAAATTAAAGAAGAAATGCTTTCCAGAGACATTGAGAACTTGAAAAACATATTAATGGAAGGAATAAATGAGGGATATTTTTGTTCGGTATCTGTGGAACTGACAATCCAAGCTGTTGTCCATGCTTTACATGGTTTTGAAAGGGATTGGCTCATGGGAGGAGATGAAATGGTGGAAACACATATTTCCCATTTATTGAAGCTTTTATATCACGGGATTTTAAGGGAGGATAAAGGGTGATTTTATGTCTAACGTATATTTTTTTACCGGTTTTCCAGGTTTTATTGCCTCACGGTTAATACAGAGCATCATTGACAAAAATGAAGATGCGACATTTCATCTGCTTGTTCATCCAAGCCAGATCAGAAGAGCTGCATCCAAAATCCACAATCTCACAGGAGAACATTCAGGGAAACAGGAACAATTTATCTTACATTCGGGAGATATTAGACAGGAGAATCTGGGATTGGAAGATCCCGTCATAAAGAGCCTTAGGAAAAGCATCACGTATGTCTTTCATTTAGCCGCGATATATGATTTAGCAGTACCCAAAAATATGGCATATGAAGTAAATGTAAAAGGGACCCATCATGTCAATTTATTTGTGAAACAAATGGATCATTTGAAGCGGTATGTGTATTTTAGCACAGCATATGTATCTGGAAACAGAACCGGAAGAATTATGGAGGAAGAGCTGGATAGAAACCAATCTTTTAAAAATCATTATGAATCGACAAAGTTTGAAGCTGAGAAATTGGTCCAGGATTTAAGAGAGGAGCAGCCAACAACTATTATTCGCCCTGGTATTGTGATTGGAGATTCAAAAACAGGTGAAACAGCCAAATTTGATGGTCCCTATTTTATCATGAGATTTTTTGACCGCTTTCGCCATTTTCCCATTCCTTACATCGGCCGGGGAGAGGTGCCCATAAATCTGGTGCCAGTTGACTATGTCATCGAATCAACCATTTATTTGGCTCATTCGGAAAAGGGAGTAAACAAAACCTATCATTTGGCCGACCCTTCTCCCTATAAAGTCCGTGAGGTTTATCAATGGATGTGTCAGGAACTTTTAAATAAAAGTCCCATTGGATTGATTCCAAAATCATTTGTTTATGGTTTTTTGTCCATCCCGTTCATTCGACAATGGGTAAAGGTTGAAAAAGAGACCCTCGATTATTTTGACTGCTTTGCCCAATATGATACTGCCCAGACAGAGGCGGATTTGGAGGGTTCCGGCATTCACTGTCCGGATTTGAGAGATTACATCTCTAAGATTGTCAGCTATTATCAAGAACATCGTAATGATCCTGAAAAAATGATTCCCGTTCGATAGGAGATGAAAGTTGTGAATGACAAATTGCTAAATACACCAATAGCAGAAATTCCAGAGTATTATGAAAGGGCTAAGAAGGCTTATTTATTCTGGAAAAATCTTCATATTCATGAACGAATGGCATATTTGAGAAATTTACGTCATTACATGGTTGATCAATTGGAAGAGTTGGTTGAAGTGATTGCCAAAGATACCGGAAAAGTACCAGTGGAAGCGTTAACGGCTGATATATTAACTACATTGGATGCCATTCAGTATATTGAAAAACATGGACCTAGAGTCCTTGGAAAGAGAAGAATGAAAACTCCCCTTTTGTTATTTGGAAAAAAATCATATGTGGAGTATAAGCCAAGGGGCGTTGTTTTAGTCATTTCGCCATGGAATTTTCCGTTGCAGTTAGCAATGGTCCCTGTTATCAGTGCCCTTATAAGCGGAAATGCCGTTATTCTAAAACCATCAGAGGTTACCCCAATGGTTGGCAGGTTGATAGAGGATCTGTTTCAGAAGGCAGGATTTCCCCAGGATGTGGTTCAGGTTGCCCATGGGGGAAAAGAGGCGGGTTCAGCCTTCGTGCAGGGTGAACCGGATTATATTTTTTTTACCGGTTCCGTACGGACAGGGAAAATGATCCAGGAGGAAGCGGCGAAAAAATTGATTCCAACCACCCTTGAATTGGGCGGGAAAGACCCCATGATTGTGTTCGCAGACGCCAATCTTAAGAGAGCAGTCCATGGGGCGATTTGGGGGGCATTTACCAATGCCGGACAGGTGTGTATGTCCGTGGAGCGGGTGTATGTGGAACGTAAAATATATGATCCTTTTATAAAGAAACTGGTAGAAGAGGTGAATCAATTAAAACTGGGATCAGGTATGAATGATGATATTGGAATGATTACCTATCCAGGACAGGTAAGTATCATTAGGGAACACATAGAAGATGCTTTGTCTAAAGGGGCGAAACTACTAACAGGAACAAGCCCAGAGCACTGGATTCTTGATAAAGAATTGTTTATTCCTCCTATGGTTTTGGTCGATGTGGGGCAAGACATGAAAATTATGCAAGAGGAAACCTTTGGTCCCGTTCTTCCAGTCATTCCCTTTGACAGCGAAGATGAGGCTGTTCATCTTGCCAATGATTCTTCATTTGGTTTAAATGCCAGTGTATGGAGCTCTGATTTAAGGAAAGCAGAAAGGGTAGCCACCCGCTTAGTTACGGGGAATGTCGTGATCAATGATGTCATCATTACTGTAGCTAACCATTATCTTCCCTTCGGCGGAGTAAAACAGAGCGGAATAGGCCGTTATCATGGAGAAATTGGATTGCAAATCTTTTGTCATCAAACTTCAGTCATGTCGGATAAAGGAAAAAGGGAAAGGGAAGTGAATTGGTTTCCTTATGAAGGGAAACTTCCATTATTTTTTTCGCTGATTCGATCCTATTTTGGCAAACATCGGTCTTGGGGAGGTCTTTTGAAGTCCTATCTCCATTTATTAAGAAAATAGAACAACGGATACTAAAAAAACGGGTATCTGCCGATAGGGCAGATACCCTAAAAAAATGGGAGAGGAGAAACCGGAGGAAGAGCTTATGGGGAAACGTAAGTCTTCTCCGCGGTTGTCAACAACATCTTTTCGATGTTGTCATCTATATCTTGGACCTTTTGGCAAAAAAATATACATGGTGATAAAAAATTTTTACCAAAGGGAAAACTTATGTTACCATGATATAGGTTGATAATCCAATAGGGTGATATGCAGGGTGATACAATGAGAATTATTGCCGGAAGAAGAAAGGGACATCCCTTGATCTCTGTCCCTGGCCGCGGAACAAGGCCGACCACCGATAAAGTGAAGGAATCCATATTTAATATGGTGGGTCCTTATTTTAATGGGGGACGGGGGCTAGATTTGTTTGCAGGTACGGGAAGCCTTGGCTTGGAAGGAATTAGCCGGGGGATGGATAAGGTTATTTTTGTAGATCAAGATAAAAAGGCTATTCAGACCATTTGGTCAAATGTGAAGGAATTGGGGTTTGAGTCTAAGGTGGAAGTGTATCGAAATGATGCTGAAAGAGCATTAAAGATTTTAATCAAACGGGGGATGAAGTTTGACTATGTTTTTTTAGACCCCCCATATGATGATCAAAAAATTTCTGCCATGATGGGGGTTATGGATGACCATGGATTATTAAATACTGGGGCTGTCGTTATTGCTGAGCACGACCATCAAGTCTTTCTTCCTGAAAAAAACGGGGGGTTATTAAAAGAAAAAGAATCAAATTATGGAACCACTTCCATCTCTATTTACAAAAAGAGCACATAGAGGAAATATTTCAAACTATGTATCAAAGAAGTTCCGGAGAGGATAAAGGGGGTAATTCTGTGAGTATTGCGGTGTATCCTGGAAGTTTTGACCCTGTCACCTTTGGTCATCTCGATATTATACAAAGAGGTGCCAAGGTATTTGATCATGTAATTGTTGCTGTTTTACATAATCCCAATAAAAATCCCCTGTTTACGGTTGAGGAGAGAATAGCTTTAATCCGCGATGTGATAAAAAATATGCCGAATGTAACCGTTGACAGCTTCCATGGATTGTTGGTGGATTACATGAGAAAAATGAATGCCAATGCCATTATCAAAGGGCTTCGGGCTGTGTCCGACTTTGAATATGAACTTCAGATGGCGTCCATCAATAGAAAGCTAAATGATGAAGTGGAGACCTTTTTCATGATGACCAACAATAAATATTCCTTCCTAAGCTCAAGTATTGTGAAGGAAGTAGCCAAATATGGCGCACCTGTCAGTGACCTGGTTCCGGATGTGGTTCAAGTGGCTCTCAGAAGTAAGTTTCGCGTAACATAAATAGCTAGTAAACCCCGGACTTCCGGGGTTTCATTTACCTGATGTCTTACTGATAAGAAGACCCTTACCACTACACCCTTCTCTTTTTGTTTAGATTTTTCCATGTGTGAATGCCAAGAGAAAGTGTGATAAGACCAACTATGATCAAGAAAATATTGGAACCAAGATATGCAAAGCGACTCCATATACCGAAAATCCCTTGGTTGGGTATATCCTGGATCCATGTACTGATGGACGTTCTGGCAAGATAGGGTTGAATCGGCTTCCAAATCGTTAACGTGACTACAAAGGCTAGCGCGGCATGTAATACTCTGGCAAAAAAATAGGGCTTGTATCGAATATCGGTTTTGCTAAGAATACTTGCCACCTGTGCGTGTACGGAAAAGCCGCTCCATGCAGTGATGGCTCCAACGATGGCGATTTTATACATCATCGAAACACTTGAAGATGTTTCACTGGCTACTTGTGAGCCCAACGTAATCTCGAACAGTCCAGCAATGACGGCATTGGACAGTTCAGAAGGAATTCCTAGAGGAATAAAAATTAAGGTAATAGCTGCAGCAATAAGATCAGTAAGATGAACAAGGGATAAAATGTTGATGATGACGGAGAATATGATCATAAATCCGCCAATTAATAACATGGTATTCATAGAGGAAGTGACGGCGTCACCAATCAAGTGACCTATGGTTCTTCCATCACTGATACGGGCCCTGTGCATCGACTGAAGGGCACGCATAAACAGATTCAGATTCGAGTTTTTGCGGTATTTTGTAACTTCTCCGCCGGGCTCATGAAATCTCATGATTAATCCTACCATTAAGCTGGAGATATAGTGGGCCAGAGCAATCGCAATACCCAAAGAAACATCCTGAAAAAAACCAACAGCCACAGCTCCAAACATAAAGAGAGGATCAGCGGTATTGGTAAATGATACCAACCTTTCTCCTTCTGATCGGGAAATGAGCTTTTGTTCTCTTAACCGAGCGGTTAGTTTTGCCCCGATGGGGTAGCCTGATGCCAATCCCATGGCCAAAACAAATGCTCCTGTACCCGGAACATTAAAGATGGGCCTCATAAACGGTTCCAAAAGAACTCCCATAAAATGAACAACGCCAAATCCCATCAATATTTCCGAAGTAATAAAAAAGGGGAGGAGAGCAGGGAATACGACATCCCACCATATCTTTAACCCACGTAGGGCTGAGGAAAAAGCATCTTCAGGATAGATAATCAAAGAGATTACGAGAAAAAAAGAGATTACGGCAAAGAATAAGGTTTTTAAATAAGTTCTCTGGAGCATGGCAAACCTCCATTTGGTAGGAATCTTCTCTTCCTCATACATACGTCAAGATGTCCAATTTTAGACCAAGCATTATTAGAGGAATGAATGACATAGAATGAAATAAGGAGAGGGTGCAAATGACGGTAAAACCGAAAATCGGATTGGCCCTTGGTGCTGGAGGAGCCAGGGGTTTTGCACACATTGGTGTGTTAAAGGTGCTGTTGGATCACCAAATCCCCATTGATTTTATTGCCGGAAGCAGTATTGGAAGTTTAGTTGCCGTTTTATATGCCAATGATTTAGACTTAAAGATGTTGGAGAAATTAGCAGTCCATCTAAAAAGAAAGCATTGGCTGGATCTTACCGTGCCTAAAATGGGGTTTGTTCAGGGAGAGAAAATAAAGGAATTGATACGCTTGCTTACCCATGGAAAACATATAGAGGATTTATCCATTCCAATATCTGTTGTGGCCACAGACTTGGAAAATGGAGAGAGAGTTATTTTTGACAAAGGTTCCATTGAACGTGCAGTCAGGGCTAGTATATCCATTCCCGGAATTTTTGTGCCTGAAAGGGTGGATGGAAGACTTTTGGTAGACGGCGGAGTGATTGATCGGGTTCCCATTACTGTTGCCAAGGACATGGGAGCAGATTTGGTCATTGCGGTTGACGTCGGTCCCAGTGAAGCAAAGATGGGGATAGAGTCTATTTTTGATGTGATATCCCGCACCATCGATATCATGGGAATGGAAATATTTAGGACTCATATATTAAATGCTGATTTCCTTATTCGTCCTGAGGTTGGATCCTATAGTTCTACCGATTTTAACCATATTCAGGAGATTATATCGTTAGGTGAGGTTGCCGCACTTGAAACGGTTGAATCCATTAAGGAAAGAATAGACCAGTGGAAAGGAGAGAAACATGAGGGTCGAACGTAAGCAATGGGTATTTTTAATCATTTCTTTATTATTTATCTCATTATTTTATATTCAACTCCCCTATTACATTACCCAACCCGGATCAGCCATTGATCTGAAACCGATCATCAATGTTGATAACGGTTATGTCAATGAAAAGGGAAAATTTATGATGACGACGGTATCCATGGTAAAAACTAATATTCCCTATTTTCTAGTTGCAAATCTTATCCCCGAGTATGATTTAATACCTGAAAAGTACATATTAAATCCCCATGAAACTCCTGAGCAGTATTCTGAAAGGCAGTTGCAGGTCATGAAATTTTCCCAGGATTCGGCGCTGATTGTTGCCTTTCAACGGGCCGGCTTACCTGTTTCAATAAAGGATAACGGAGCACTAGTTATACAAATAATTCCAGAAATGCCTGCGGCTGAAAAATTGAAAATAGGGGATGTGATCACTTCGGTTAATGGCTCTTCTGTGAAAAATAGTGATGAGCTTTTGTCTCTGCTAAAGGGTAAAAAAGCCGGCGATCAGGTAAACATTGAATTCATCAGGGGTGGAAAAAAATATAAGGAAACGATAGCCTTGGCCCCGTTTCCATCGGATGTGAATAATGAAAGAGCTGGGATTGGAATTGGGCCGGCAACCAGTCGAGAAGTGATTTTACCCAGAAAAGTAACCATTGATACCGAACAGATTGGAGGCCCTTCAGCCGGATTAATGTTTGCATTGGAAATCTTAAATCAACTGACCCCCATCAACTTAACCAAAAACTATGTGATTGCCGGAACAGGAACGATTGATGAAAAGGGGGATGTAGGTCCCATTGGGGGAATTAAGCATAAGGTGGTGGCTGCCGATAAAGCAGGGGCTGAAATTTTCTTTGCCCCAAACGATAATATGGGGGAAGACTCCAATTACTCCGAAGCATTGGAACAAGCGAAAAAAATAGGAACAACAATGAAGATTGTTCCCGTAAAAAATATTGATGATGCGCTGTCGTATTTGTATCAACTTGAGGAAAAAAAGTAAGCATTTTGTATTGCCCAAATGTGTTTAAAGTCCACGTGCTTTTGACTTGAAGCGTCCTTGCGTATCTCTAGTTCCACATTTACTGAAGTGTTCTTAATGTTTCAGTTGAATGGGCGGTTGCTCATATTCCATTCGCAAACCTGAATGCCCGGAAGCTTTGTAACCCAAACTGTAAATTTGAGAGCCCAAAACATCCAATTGGAGCATTGGATGTTTTGCCTTTGATATTCTGCTGATGATTGGAAGTGAGGCTCTTTTTTTCATTTTGGCCAATAATTCTTGTCCCTTTTGTGAGAACCCAAGAACCCGGATATAGGCCGGGCCTACATTCATTTCACATTGTTCCGCTTTTTGCTGGGTGATATTTAACAGGGTATGGAGTAACAGACGTTGGAGCCTTGTCCAAGCGTATCTTTTGGTTTTGATCTGTTTCATCAGAGATATAAAATCAGGGCTAATCAGCAATTGTTTTTTTATTCTTTCCGGAAGTCCCTGTTCCATATGAATAATGGATGAGAGTTCTGTTTCATCTTTGGACAAAAGCAAATGAGTCAAAGTGTGATAAAAATCATCCCAGGAAACAGGCCCCCTTCCTTTTTTCCATTCCCTTTCTAAGATGTTTAAGGAAGTTGTCGGGACGTAGGGTGCTATCGATTCCAAATGAAATCCTTGTTGATAAAAAATTTGGTTTCTGATAGCTGTAGCGCTGGCAATGGATGGATCGGTAAATTCCTTTTGATTATATCCTGATTTTTTTCGTTGAATAGTCATCGGAACGATTGGGCTTTTTAACCTTTCCAACGCCAGAAGGTAATGAAAGCCTAAGATATTATTGGGTTGATCCAGGGGAATTTTCCAATCTTTCAGCTCTGATTGCAGAGCTGTGCCATAAGCTTTTGGATAACTGAACCCTTGAGAAAGGTATTCCTTTAAGTTATTTTTAAACCGTTGGGATTCCTGGGCTATCTTTTTTGCCCCCTCCAGAAGCCAATCCAATTCCCCGCTTTCGCTGCCGAAACATAACGAATCCACACACCTGGAATGGTGAAGGATAGATACGGCTCCATGGGCAAATATTTCGGCAGATTGGGTTGCAAAAAGAAGGGGAATTTCAAGGACGAGATCAATTCCGATCGATAAAGCCATTTCCGTTCTTGCCCATTTGTTGACGATGGCGGGTTCCCCCCTTTGCAGAAAATTCCCGCTCATCACTGCTACGGAATGGGTCGCCTGGGTTAACTTCATAGATTCTTGGAAATGATATACGTGACCGTTATGTAAGGGATTATATTCAACAATTAGACCTACCGTACGCATCAAATCACCGCTTTCTAACTGCACTTATTATATCAGCTGCGTTTTTTGTTGACAAACCTTGGTTTTCCCGGGTATAATAACTTTTGTTTCCTTGAGGTGAATACGATGATCACTGTTTCTCAATTACTGCAATTAAAGGGAAAGCCTCTTTCCATTAAGGAAGAGTTCGATTTATCCGGATTGGCTAAATCAAATAAGGAAATTATCTCGATCTCCCCTGTCTTCTTTGAGGGGGAATCCGGCGTGCAGGCTGACATCATCATGATTAAAGGAACGGTTTCCGGACAGGCTGAGTTATCCTGTTCTCGCTGTCTCACACCATTCACTTTTCTATTTCACCTTCCTTTTTCCGAGAGCTTTCACCAGGGGATAAGGGGGGATTGGGATGATGAGGTCGAGGTTCACCAGCTGAAGGATGACCGGATTGAGCTTTCTCCCTATATTGAGGAAAAGATTATATTATCTCTTCCATTCATTCCAATATGTAAGGAAGAATGTCTTGGTCTTTGTCCCCAGTGCGGTAAAAATAAAAATTTAGAGTCCTGTGAATGCAAGATGGAAAAGATAGATCCGAGATGGGCTGGATTAGCTGCTTTATTTTCTAATGAGAAAGAAGTAAAATAACAAGATGGTGGAATGTTTATTCAGACTACAGCTAAGGGGGTGGGATCCATGGCAGTACCATTTAGAAGAACTTCAAAAACACGCCGTAACAAAAGACGTACTCATTTTAAACTTTCTGTACCAGGTATGGTAAAATGCCCGCATTGCGGTGAATGGAAACTGGCACATCGTGTTTGCAAAGAGTGCGGAACCTATAAGGGTGAAACGGTAGTAGAAAAATAACTTTACCAAAAACAAGAGCCGTTTGGTTCTTGTTTTTCTTTTATATATTTATTATACTAAATATTAGAACCAGGTATTAATTTTAGGTTTTATTTGATTTTGTCATTTAGGTGGTGAGGCACCATCGTTAAACTTAGAAAAAAGGAAAGGCAGCAGCAGTTGTTGGATCAGTTGAAGGATAATCCTTTTATTACAGATGAGGAATTATCCAAATTGTTTCGCGTTAGTATTCAAACGATTCGCTTGGACCGCATGGAATTGGGGATTCCTGAACTTAGGGAAAGAATAAAGCATGTGGCCGAGAGGCAATTTGACCTCGTGAAGTCCCTTCCTCTTGAAGAAGTGATTGGAGAAATTATAGACTTAAGGTTAGACGAAAGAGCCATTTCCATTTTGGACATTAAGAAGGAACACGTATTTTCCAGGACCGGAATTGCCCGGGGCCATCATATTTTTGCCCAGGCGAACTCATTGGCGGTTGCCGTTATCAATGAGGAAATGGCACTAACTGCTTCAGCCACTATCCGGTTTATCAGACCTGTTCGTTTAGGGGAACGATTGGTGGCTAAAGCAGAAGTAAAGTCTATAGAAGGTGAAAAAAGCAAGGTAAAGGTGGATACCTTTGTACGAGAAGAGTTAGTATTTACGTCAACCTTTATGATTCACCGTGCAAATTTGGATTCTGGAGGAAATGAAGAGGTGAAAGAAAGTGAAAATAGCGATTGATGCCATGGGAGGGGATCACGCTCCAAACGAAGTGATCAAAGGGGCGATTGATGCTCTTTGTGAGTGGAAAGATATACATATTATTTTGGTAGGACCAATTGAAAGGGTAAAACCGCTGGTTCCTGACTATTTGTTGGATAAAGTTACCATCCAGCCTGCTGATGGAGTCATTGGGATGGATGAAGAGCCGGTTCAGGCAATTCGTCGGAAAAAGGATTCCTCTATGGTGGTGGCGGTTAATCTTGTAAAAAAGGGAGAAGCTGATGCGGTGATCTCGGCAGGAAACACAGGTGCCTATATGGCATCGGGATTGCTTCATGTCGGTCGTATTGAGGGAATTGAAAGACCTGCCCTTGCACCGGTATTTCCTACAATGGATAACAGAGGAACATTAGTTCTTGATGTTGGAGCCAATATGGATGCAAAACCTTCCCACCTTCAGCAGTATGCCGTGATGGGGACAATTTATGCAAGGGAGGTCCTAGGAATAAAAAATCCCCGAGTGGGACTTTTGAATGTAGGAACAGAGGAGAAGAAAGGAAATAGTTTGGTTAAGGAAGCTTTTGGATTGATTTCAAATACATCTAATCTTCATTTTATCGGTAATGTGGAGGCTAGAGACATTCCTTATGGGATCTGTGACATACTGGTGTGTGACGGATTTACTGGAAATGTGGTATTAAAGTTAACTGAGGGAGTGTCTTCAGCCATCTTTGCTACCCTTAAGGAAGAATTTATGAAAACCCCTTGGTCGAAGTTGGCTGCACTAATCCTCAGACCCGGTCTCAGGCGTTTCAAACAGCAAATGGATTATAAGGAGCATGGAGGAGCGCCATTATTGGGTCTTAAGGGTGTCGTCATTAAGGCTCATGGGTCCTCAGATGGACGGGCATTTAAAAATGCCATTCGTCAGGCCAGACAATTTGTTATCCATGATGTGGTGGGTCAGATAACCAAACATGTGAAGGGTGTGAGTGAATCGTGATGGAACGTTCAGTGGGAATCTGGGGATTGGGTTCAGCCCTCCCGGAGAAAATATTAACCAATCTGGATTTGGAAAAAATGGTGGATACATCAGATGAGTGGATCGTTTCCCGGACCGGAATACGCGAAAGAAGGATTGCTTCAAAGAGCGTAGCCTCTTCAGATTTAGCTTTAGAAGCCAGCGAAAAAGCTTTGAAGTCCGCAGGGATTTCGGCCGAAGATTTAGATTTGATTATAGTGGCCACGGTTACTCCTGATATGTTGTTTCCCTCTACCGCTTGTATTATACAAGCCAAGTTGGGGGCTAAAAAGGCGGCAGCCTTTGATTTATCAGCGGCCTGTTCCGGGTTTATTTATGGGTTAGCTACAGCCACCCAGTTTATTAGGAATGGCATGTATGAGCACGTCCTTGTTGTTGGTGTCGAATGTTTATCCAAAATTACCGATTGGGAAGACCGAAACACTTGTGTGCTCTTCGGAGATGGGGCAGGTGCCGCTGTTTTGGGACCTGTTAAGGAGGGAAAAGGATTCCTCTCCTTTGATTTAGGAGCCGATGGTACCGGAAGAGATTCATTAAAGTTGCCTGCAGGCGGGTCAAGATTGCCGGCATCTCTAGAAACGGTGGAGCAGAAGATGCATTATGTTTCCATGAACGGACAGGAGGTTTTTAAATTTGCGGTACGGGTCATGGAAAATGCCACTGAAACAGCGTTGGAAAAAGCTGGACTAACAAAAGAAAAGATTGATTTGCTTGTTCCCCATCAAGCCAATATACGAATTATTGACTACGCAGCGAAAAGATTGGGGTTATCTGAAGATAAAGTGATGGTGAATTTGGATAAATATGGTAACATGTCATCTGCCACTATTCCTATTGCAATGGATGAGGCCCTTCAGGAAGGTAAAATCAAGGATGGAGATATTCTACTTTTGGTTGCCTTTGGCGGAGGATTGACTTGGGGCTCCAGCGTATTAAAATGGGGACGGTAGGAAAAGGAGGACACCGTTTACAGGGGGGGACTATGATGAAGAAGATTGCCTTTATCTTTCCGGGACAGGGTTCACAAGTTGTTGGAATGGGGAAAGCCATTGCTGAAGCGGATAAGGAAGCTGCGGAAGTTTTCGCCATTGCCGATGAGGTATTGGGATATTCATTATCAAAATTGTGCTTTGAAGGTCCCGAGGAAGAATTGCGTTTAACCGAAAATACCCAACCTGCGATTTTAACGACAAGTATGGCCTTATATCGTATATTTCAGCGCAGCGGGGTTACCCCGGCCTATTTTGCCGGACACAGCCTTGGCGAATACTCTGCCCTTGTCGCAGGAGGAGCTTTGTCTGTAGAGGAAGGAATCAAGATTGTTCATATGAGGGGACGTTTCATGGAGGAAGCTGTTCCTGCCGGACAAGGAGCCATGTCTGCTGTTTTGGGAATGGATCGGGGGACTTTGGAAAAAATATGCCAATCTGTTACAAATGAAGGATATCTTGTGCAAGCAGCCAATCTGAACTGTCCGGGACAAATCGTCATTTCCGGTACTGCAGAAGGTGTGCAAAGGGCAGGAGCATTATTAAAAGAAAATGGAGCAAAAAGGGTTATTCCATTATCTGTGAGCGGACCTTTTCATTCATCATTAATGAAGCCTGCCGCACTAAAATTGGAAGGCCATTTGTTGAAATTAAGCTGGAAGGACCCTGTTGCACCGATCATATCTAAT
This sequence comes from Microaerobacter geothermalis, assembly GCF_021608135.1. Classification (NCBI taxonomy): domain Bacteria; kingdom Bacillati; phylum Bacillota; class Bacilli; order Caryophanales; family Bacillaceae; genus Microaerobacter; species Microaerobacter geothermalis. The sequence goes on along the minus strand of NZ_JAKIHL010000045.1, from coordinate 392 downwards.
GTAGATGCCAAACCGGCGATCTCTACTGGACAAATCATCTCAAACTTAGTTCAACAGGTTTATCATCCGGTGTTATGGGAAGACAGTGTCCGTTGGATGATTGATGCTGGTATTGATACATTTGTGGAGATTGGTCCAGGCAATGTGCTATCCGGACTGGTGAAGAAAATCAGCAGAGAAGTGACAACCATCTCCATTCAAGATCCTGTCTCCATGGAAGAAGGGCTGCAAAAGCTTCTTTAAAGGTGTGATCGATTTTTCTTAATAGACATCCATGCCGCTGACGCGGCACCATCAGATGATGAAAATAAGCAATATGCGATATAATGGACTTGCGGCTGGCGAGGGAGGTCGCTTAATCTTGGTGCTTACAAGCCCGTTTATTAGACAGA
>NZ_JAKIHL010000044.1 GCF_021608135.1 Microaerobacter geothermalis | reverse complement strand
TACAACGATTATCCCGGGCATCCCTATACCCATTTTTATCTGGAAATTGATACCAAGCACTTGACATTTTTAGATCAGTATGACCCGGGAGGGAATTATTTTCATATCAAAGATTCACACGTCCGCTGGTCGAAACAGCCTCCCCTTTGGAGGCCTTTTTCTTTCACTTACACTTTGCCATCCTGTATTCCTTCTCCCACCTTTCCCTTCCATTTCTCACCTCCCCAATATAGGTCTACGGACTTATTTTCATCCATAAGATGCAAATTTTATATGAACTCTTGTTAAAATACTTGAATTTCAGGCTTGTCTATATTACTATAGTCATGAAAAACCTAAGAAAATCAAGGGTTTTTAGGTATATTTTACTTGAAAAAGGGTTATGAAAGATAATAATCCTCAAATTTTAAAAGGAGGTGAGTGACTGTGAATAAAACAGAATTAATTGCAAAGGTTGCAGAAGCTACTCAGTTAACAAAAAAGGATGCAACAAAGGCTGTTGAAGCGGTTTTTAATTCAATTGCTGATTCTTTACAGGCAGGAGAAAAGGTTCAAATTATCGGATTTGGAAATTTTGAAACCCGTGAGCGTGCGGCCCGTAAAGGTCGTAATCCTCAAACTGGTGAAGAAATCGAAATTCCCGCAAGCAAGGTACCAGCTTTTAAGCCTGGAAAAGCCTTAAAAGATATCATTAAGTAATTTTCATTACATAATGAGCAATGGAGGAACCTGATCATAGGTTCCTTTTTTGCTTTTGATTTATCAGTATGCTAAGATGAGACTGTGTTTGGGTGAAGGATTTAGGAGGCGAATCAACTATGAGAGTGGATCATCAAAAAATACAAGATGCCATAAAAATGATACTTGAGGCAATTGGAGAAGATCCCAACCGAGAAGGCTTAATTGATACACCTGCAAGAGTTGCGAGAATGTATGAAGAAGTATTTGAGGGACTGCATATCGATCCCCGTGAATATTTTTCCGTTATTTTTAGTGAAGACCATGAAGAGATTGTTCTTGTAAAGGATATCCCTTTTTTTTCAATGTGCGAACACCATTTAGTTCCGTTTTTTGGTAAGGCACATGTTGGGTATATTCCGAAGGAAGGCAGAGTCATTGGTTTAAGTAAATTGGCCAGGGCAGTTGAAGCCGTAGCAAAACGGCCGCAGCTTCAGGAAAGAATGACCTCTCAAGTGGCTGATGCTATCGTTCAGACCCTTGATCCCCATGGTGTTGTTATCGTTGTGGAAGCAGAGCATATGTGTATGACGATGAGAGGAGTGAGAAAACCTGGAGCAAAAACCGTGACGTCGGCAGTCAGAGGAGTATTTGAAAAAGATCCTGCTGCCCGGGCAGAGGTATTTAGTTTAATAAAATAAGGCTCTTCTTTCGGGATTTTGTCAAAATTCCTGCAAATGTTGTTTATCCATTTAATAAAAATTGTTATAAAATGATGATAGCAGGGAATTTTGAATGAGAGGAGAGTTCGTATTATGTTTGTTAGACAGTGGATGACCACCAATCCCAAAACAGTTACTCCGGATACGTCGCTGGCTGATGCATACAAAAAAATGAAGGACTTCAATGTAAGAAGATTTCCAGTCATAGATGATGAAAAAAGAGTAGTCGGAGTGATTACAGAAGGGGACTGCCTAAAGGCAAGCCCTTCCCCAGCCAGTACATTAAGCAAATATGAGTTAAATTATCTTTTGGATCAAATCAAAGTAAAGGATATTATGAACAAGCAAGTGATATCCGTATCTCCGGACATATTAGTAGAGGAAGCTGCTTTGGTTTTGAGAAGGGAAAAAATCGGAGGCGTTCCTGTTGTTGAAAATGATCGTCTGGTTGGAGTGATTACTGAAACAGACATTTTTGATGCTTTTATTGATATCATGGGGATGGGGCAACCAGGAACAAGGTTATTACTGGAATTGGAGGATCACCATGGAGTATTGGCCGACGTTACCCAAATCATTAGCCGACATATTGGGAATATAACCAGCGTGGCTGAATTTCACCGAAATGAAACGGGTCGCGTGTATCTAATGATCCGTTTTACAGCAAGTGATGAGGAGCAAAAAGCGATCATAAATGAGTTGGAAAGTCACGGTCACAAAGTTCGTTCCATACATCAAGTGTAATAAACGGAAATAATTTACAGAAAAAATCTATTGACAAAACCATTTATAATATAGTAAACTATGTCTTGTCGTCAGTCGGGACGTGGCGCAGACTGGTAGCGCGCACCCTTGGGGTGGGTGAGGTCGCAGGTTCAAATCCTGTCGTTCCGACCATTATAAAACCAATGAAACCCTTGGAATACAAGGGTTTTTGTTTTGAAGCTATTCGCTGTGAGTGACCACTTTTTTTGACTTGACCACATTTTGACCACATTGAGAAGTGAATGCTTCCCCCGTCTGTAGAGGCGGGGGCTTCTTGCTTCTACGACCGTTGCCTGTACGAATCTTTAGCTGTTCTGCTGCAATCAGATCATGATCACGAACAATACGGAAGGATTGTTTATGCAGGAAATCATTTCGTTTTTGGGCCACTTTTCGATGGGCTTTGGCTACCTTAATGCCAACGGCTTTTTCAATGGAAGAAGAGATATCCGGATATTCCTCTTTCACCGTGATATTGGCTACCCACTGGTCGGCGTTTCGCTTGATGTTGATCTGGGTCACGTTTTTCTGATCAAAGGATCGATGGATGTTTATTTTGATCAAACCGAGCTTGGAAAGGTAGACATATCCTTCTTTGGCAAAGGTCTTTTTCACCGCTCCGGGTTGAGTGTAGGTAAAGGAGAGGACCGATCTTTGGACTTGAAATGGGGATATCCGGCTTCCCCCTGAAAGAAACGCTGAAAGGCATCATCTACCCGTTGCAGGCAATCCTGCAGCACTTGGGAATGAATCTTTTTGAATTCGGAAAATCCTCTTTTCTGTTCGTTTTAACGTTAGTATAGTTTCATGGACACATCTTAGTTAAGTGACTACAATAATCACTAGGAGGATGTGTCTAATGGAAAACAAAAATACAGGCAAAAAATTTAATGACGACTTCAAAAGAACAGTGGTTGATCTATATCACTCTGGGAGCTCAGTAAAAGATCTAAGCAGCGAATATGGCGTATCTGAAGTAACGATTTATAAATGGATTAAAGCATATACTCCAGTTGAAGGGGTAGAAGGAAAATCCATCACCCCAAAGGAAGTCTCTGAACTCAAAAAGAGAATCTTAAGCTTAAGCAGGAGCTTGAAATTTTAAAAAAGGCTATGGCCATATTCGCAAGAAAGTAGACGATACCGAGCTTATCGATTTTATTGATCAACAAAAGGCTATTTACCCTGTTCAAACCATGTGTGATGTGTTAGATATCCCAAGGAGTACCTATTATCAATCTGGCCATAAAACTGAATCTAATCGAGACCGTGTAAACAAAGAATTAAAGCAATCCATAAAGACAGCCACGCCCGTTATGGGGCTCCTAAAATCCATCAAATGCTATTGAAAGAAGGCTATAAAGTCAGTATCAAACGAGTTCAGCGTCTGATAAAAAAGGCAGATATCCGTTCCATCACCAAGAGGAAGTTCCGGCCACAATCAAACAAAGGTAAAGTTATTGAGGGTACTAATATTTTGAAACAGGACTTCTCTACAACGACAATTAATCAAAAATGGGTTGGGGATATCACCCATATTTATTGATATTAGGAATTTTCGTGTACGTCGAACAGTTTACAAAACTGTATTTGCTGTCGTTCACTTTTGGTCGGCGTTGACTATCTATTCTCTGTTACGTACAAAATTGGCAGCTGTTCTAGAATTAAAATGGAAAAAGGGGAAAAGCATGGGGATGTAAAAGAAAACTACGGACACGGTACGGATTCAGGTATGAGAAACGGCTCTTTTCAACAATTTTTCAAAAAAAGGCAAGGAAGTGACTCCTTATGTTTCATATACTCGTGACATTAAATTCGAGTTATATTCCGCCGTTAAAAGTTTTAATGAACTCACTGTTTTGTAATAATGATAAACCATTTTCGTTCTACCTATTATATTCACGTATTTCCGAGAAGGAAATCCATTCATTGAAACAATTTGTAGAACAACAGGGCCATCATCTTATTCCGATTTATGTCGTAAGCGTCAAACCTAACCCACATAGTCGCCCTTATCTTAGCATGAGATAATGGATTCCGAAAGGAGGCGAGTGAACCTCCATACCAATCACAAGGAAGAAGTGATGCGGCTATGATGTTAAGCCGGGTAGACACAGTTTATCTTGCGGCTGGTGCAACGGACCTTCGAAAGTCAATCGATGGTTTAGCCGTTATTGTGCAAGAGCACTTTCGGTTGGATCCATTCTCCAGGCACCTTTTTGTGTTTTGCAATCGAAAAAAGGACAAAATCAAAGTCCTTGAATGGGGTGGCGATGGATTTTGGCTCCATTACAAACGTCTTGAGAAGGGCCGCTTTCAATGGCCTGATGGCGATAGCCACTCCCTTGCTGTTAGTCAGCGTGAATTCAGGTGGCTGCTCGATGGTTTACCTCTTCATCAAGTAGATGCTAATCCGGAAATAAGTGAGCGCACAATCATATGATTCAATGCTGGAAAACCCTGATTTATGTGGTTTTTAGCTATTTTTCCATAGCAGAAAATGGTATAATAGGGCTATGAAAAACACGACTGATCTAGACGCAAAACATCCTAATACGGATGAAAATATACAAAGCCTTAAGGATCAAATTTCCGTTCAACAGCAACAAATCGAAGAGCTGTCCGCAAAGCTGAAATGGTATGAAGAACAGTTTCGTTTAAACCAGAAGCGGCGGTTCGGTGCATCAAGTGAGAAGAGCGATCCGGACCAATTAAGTTTCTTCGATGAAGCTGAACAAGAAGCAGACCCTAAGACACCTGAACCAACGGTTGAAGAAATTACATACAAAAGACGTAAGACCAAAGGCAAAAACGACAAAATGCTCGAGGATCTCCCGGTTGAGACGGTGGAATACCACCTGCCGGAAGAAGATCAAGCTTGCCCGCAGTGTAATGAGCATTTGCACCAAATGAGCAAGGAAATTCGAAAGGAAATTAAAGTCATTCCAGCTTCAGGTCAAAGTGGTAGAACATGTACGCCACGTTTATGCTTGCCGTAATTGTGAGAAGAATGACATTTCTACGCCGGTGATCACTGCACCGATGCCAGCGCCTGTGCTTCCGGGCAGTTTTGTCTCTCCGTCATTAATGGCATTTGTTATGGATAAGAAATATGCCCTCGCTGTTCCGCTTTATCGGCAGGAGCAGCAATTCAAGCACTTTGGTGTCGATCTTTCTCGCCAAACGCTGGCTAACTGGATGATCCGTGGTGCCAATGATTGGCTTGTTCATCTGTACGACCGTATGCATGCAAAACTCATCAAGCATGACATCCTGCATGCTGACGAAACCACTTTGCAAGTGCTGCACGAAGAAGGAAGAACGGCCGCTAACAAATCGTATATGTGGCTGTATGCCACAGGTCATACCGATGTGCCAATCTATCTTTATGACTACAGAACGACGAGGGCCAGCAAACATCCGAAAAACATGCTTAGTGGTTTTGAGGGTTACTTGCATTGTGATGGCTATGCAGGGTATAATGGGATCCCGGGCGTAAAAATAGTTGGCTGCTTTGCGCATGCACGCCGGAAATTTACGGATGCGCTTAAAGCTTTGCCAGAGAGCTCCAAGCAAACTTCTTCTGTTGCACAGGAAGGACTCGATTATTGCAACCAGCTCTTTCATTTGGAACAGAAGTTCAAAGACTTGGATGCAGATGAGCGATACCGCATGCGCATGGAACAAAGCAAGCCTGTGCTCCATGCGTTTGAGACGTGGCTTAGAGCGAAAAAGAAACAAGTTCTTCCGAAAAGCGCTTTGGGTCAAGCGATCGACTATTGCATAAAGCTGTGGGATAAGCTTTGTGCCTTTCTATTTGATGGCCGGCTGGAAATCAGCAACAACCGAGGGGAACGAGCGATTAAGCCTTTTGTAATTGGAAGAAAGAACTTCCTCTTTAGCAACACTCCGAAGGGAGCCAGGGCCAGTGCCATCATCTACAGCGTGATCGAGACGGCAAAAGCAAACAAGCTGAGTCCGTTCCATTACTTGACATATCTATTTGAGAAACTTCCCAACATAGATTTGGACGACATGACTCAACTAGATGCCTTGTTGCCGTGGTCGGAAGCACTGCCAGAATCCTGCAAGGTCACTTCAAAGCATGGATAACGTCTTTACGACATCGGAGAGAAGCTTGGGATTGAATCCCGGCCGCACCTCAATCATTGCTTTGCCTACACGAACGGGCAAAGCTTCTTGAGGTTTGTCTGCATTTAATTCGCCGATCTCTACAGAAAGCCATTGCGTCTGTTTCTTTGCAGATTCATTCTCTGATCTGAATTTGTAGATCCAATAGCGCAGCTGATGCACCTTCAAATCTTGAGCAGCACACCATGCTGTGGCAGATTGGCCGCTTGCTTTAAACTCGGCCACTCTGGATTTCCACATTTGTCGGTTTTCATCTTTGGTCAATGACAAAATCCCCTTTCTTGTTATCTTGGGGACATTATCTCATAGCTAGATTCGTGAGAGTATGTGGGATGAATTTTACGCTTACATTTTTACTAACCGGTGCAATGGTACCAGTAAGTTTTGGGTGATAGTTGGGTACTTCATCTTAGAAACCGAACTGGAATGAGTAAGCGACAAGGGATGGATGCTATTAGTGCGAAACTGAAAAACTTATCGAACTTCATTTGCCATACGCTCGATCTCATGAGAAGGATAAATATTGACCCCTGTTTTATTCGTGTTCGCACTTGCAGCCATTGCTAAGGCTACTTTGTTTGCTTCAATCGCTCTATATGGACGTAAGGGTCCAACCAAGATTACATTTAGCAAATGACTAACCATTCCCATCAATTTTTCGCCCAAGCGAAACTCTTTTCGGTCCCCTAACAACAGAGAGGGGCGGAAAATATGAAGAGAACGAAGTTTTAGCATTCTAAGAGTCTCTTCCACTTCTCCTTTAACGCGATTATAGAAAATAGGAGATTTCGGGTTTGAGCCCATTGCGGTAACGATTAGAAATTTATCAACGTGGAATTGTTTCGATAACTTAGCTGCCTCAACAGGATAAACATAGTCCACTTTTCGGAAAGCCTCTTTGCTCTTTGCCGTTTTTATCGTGGTACCCAAACAGCAGAATACATCCGTTACATGAAATAAATGGGAATATTCATCTAAATGATCAAAATCAATAACATGTTCTTCACATGTTGAATGATTTACTCCTATAGATCGACGTACCAGCAGGTGAATCTTTTCATATTTGTTTTGTTGAATCAATATTTTTACCAATTCGCTTCCGATCAGACCAGTAGCTCCTAACACGAGAGCTGTTTTTTTGCTCATATTTACCATCCCATCTTTATTATTCTTAAAATACCCCCACTATCGGAAGTGAGGGATTGAGATCAACGATTGCAAACTTTTTTGATGGATTTTTAATTGACAAAAAACTATTTGATATAACCTACTTTCTTAAACCAATCAATCGTTATTTTAATCGTTTCTTCTAAAGTCAATGCATTATTGAAATGTAACTCGTTACGTGCTTTTTCGCCATTTAAAAATTGACCAAGCGCCATAATCGCGACAGCCGTTGAGCTTATTTTTGGCGGAGTACCGCCCATGGTTCGATATTTGAGTTCTCGCGTTTTTGTCGCAAATGAAGCAAGAGACAGAGGTATTTGCCTTTGCGGAGGCTGTACATTTGCGATATCAGCTATTTTGTGCACTAAGTCACTCATCGTAATGTTTGTCCCGGTAAATAAATATCTTTCTCCAATCTTTCCCTTTTCACAGGCCAGAACCAGACCATGACCTGCATCCCCTGCATAAATGACATTCCGTTTCCCTTCAATATAAGCAGGTAAATCTCCATTTACAATATCCAAAATCAATCTGCCAGTTGAAGGACCATAGTCATATTCTCCAAAACACATGGATGGAATACCAATCACAATCGGCAATTTGTCAGAAGCTCTTTCTCTAGCCATTCGATCCAGCTCATATTTCACTTGTAAATAGGGATTTTTCTTTTGGGGAGTTGTAGGATAAATAAGTTCTTCAGTCCCTGGTTCGCCCGAGGGATTTTTGGGCAGAGCAATGGCGGCTCCAAGGTAAACAATTCTGTGCAGCGTCACTTTTTCACATGCTGATAAAAAAGTCTCCATTTGATTTGTTGCACGCCGAACATCCTCATACCAAGGCAAAGGTTCTGTTGGATAATAGGCCGCACAGTGAATGACTGCATCAACGTTGGACAATGCTTTTATCAGGCTTGATTCATCATATAGATCGGCAACCATTGATGTAAATGTAAGATGATCTAACACATCTAGGTTAGATGTTTCTCGATGAATGACTACTAATTCGTGGCCTCTTTCCATCACTGCCTTAGCTGTATGATGTCCAATCATTCCTGTTGCACCGATCACTCCAATTTTCATTTAGAAAACCTCCGTTTTTATTTCGGTTTGGTAAACTGGCTGGTAAATTTGACAATTCCCTCCCGTGTGAAAATGCGTGCCAGTCGGGCTGACCAGTTTAGATCTTTAGAGTGAGAAAACTGATTCAGACGTAAATCAGCCGGAATCCTCAAGTTCACAATGCGTTTCTACTGTACGGACCAGTTCCTTGAGTAAAGCAACAGCTTCTTCCAAAGCAAGGGAGTAGTAGCGCAGCGTCCCTTTTTGTTCTATGGTTACCAGCTTGACGTCACGCAGTACCTTTAGGTGGTGAGAAATTGCCGGGCGGGAAAGATTGGATTTCTCCGCAATTTCATTCACGCTTAATTGTTTGGTTTCAGCCAATAATAAAATGATATCCTGCCGGGCAGGGTCGCTTAATGCGTGAAATAGCGGTATACAAGAGCGAAATGTATCAATGGCTTGTTGACCCATAGAGGGTTCTCCTCCTCTCTATTTCCGGTCCTGTACTTGGTGAACGAGCTGCGTTACTGTTTTGCGCGGCAAGAAACGCACAAGAAATGCGAGAAGTCGGTTTTTCATGCCAGGGATGACAATTGATTTACCTTGCATAAAACCTTGATAACCAATTTGAGCCACTTCTTGTACATTCATGACTCCACTCTGAAACAGTTTTGATTCGCCCAAGTTCGCGCGCTGACTGAAACCGGTTTTCGTGGGTCCAGGACATAGAGCAGTAACCTTGACTCCCGTACCCTTTAACTCATTTTCCAGTGCTTCGGTAAAGGAAAGGACATAAGCTTTCGTGGCGTAATACACTGCCATGAGTGGTCCTGGTTGAAACGCAGCGGTCGATGCCACGTTTAAGACACCTCCTTGTTGACGCTGAACCATCCCGGGCAGAAAAAATTTGGTCAATAGTGTTAATGCCTTCATATTGACGTCGATCATACTAATTTCTTCATTCACATCCGTTTTAATAAATTCACCATAAAGACCATGGCCAGCATTGTTGATTAAGAAATCAATTTGGATGTTTTCTTGTTTCAGTTCATCGTAGATTTGCTGTGGTGTAGAAGGGTCCTTCAGATCTTTACCCATCACCTTGATATTAATAGGATAACGGCTCGTCAGCTCTTTAGCCAACTGTCGTAATTGATCTTCTTTTCTGGCGACAAGTACAAGGTCTTGTCCATCCTTGGCAAAAAGATTCGCAAGTTCTTTTCCAATCCCACTTGACGCCCCGGTAATCAATGCAGTTTTGCTCATGATATCACTTCCTTTTCAAAACCCCACAGATCTAATAATTAGTGGTAGGGTTAGTTTATATGTTCAAACGCTTAAACAGATAATAATAAATTATGATAATCATGTCAAGGATTCAGTGAATGTACTTCCGGCACTGTTGAATCTTTCGGTTAATCGATCATACTCGTATATGAATATGATCTAACCAATATTGGATTATTATTCCTTTCACTATTGGGACAATAAGGATATTAAAACGAATGAGGATGATTTAAGATGTTGAAAAAAGTTAAAATCATTGATCCTAATGAACCAACTACAACAAAAGTGGTGTTGTCATGAAACGATTACAATCCAATAATGAGTTCACCACAAAATTCAATCTGGGTAAAAAATGGAGGACATTATGGAATATAACTACGCAAGTGAAACGTATTGTTATAACTGAACAATACGGTGAAGTTTTAACTTGGGAGCGCGTTCATTAAGGATGGAGAGTCATCCGGTATTGGACGTTTTATAGGAATTGATGAGAACAGAATTGCTGTGCAACTGTGGTTTATTGAAGCGGAAATCAAAATAGAAAATGGACAAGGGTATTCTGTACTAATGGATACTGAAAGTGAAGTTATTACAATTTTGAAGAAAGATGATGAATTTCTATACTTTTCCCAGGAAAGCGCAGAAAGTGACATAAAATAACATAACTTTGCTATGAAGTGTCGAGCAATGCCTTTCTTTTGTAATAGCTTGGATCCAAAGTATCGCTTTCAACCGAACCCAGTTCCCTTTATTGTTTCAACAAGAGGGGCGTTTAGGTAAGAGCGAAGGATATCGCGAAATATGGATCGATACGTTGTTTGGGGAGATTTCGTACCGTCTGCGGTTGTATCGCAACCAGCGGGATTGATTTTATGCACTGGATGAGATGGTAGGCATACACGAAAAACAAACGTTAAGCCCCACGCTGATCAAAGTGGCAGCCTACATGGCAACCCAGAATTCCTATCGGGAAAGCGCACGAATGATGGGATAAGTGGGACTAAGCATTAGTCATCAACGGATTCATCAAGCGTACAAATGGTGGGGGAAGCGATTACGAAACGAAAGGAAACCGCACAAAAGGAAGAAGGGAGACGGGCAGCTGAGATTGTGGTGGTGGAATCGGATGGCGTGTATATATCTTTGCAGGAAAAAGACCGGGTCAATTTGCTGGTGTTTGGCTTTGGGGAACAGCAGATGGTAGATACCATCGAATCCCTGATAGAAGCTGATGACCAAGAGGGATTCAAGGTATTGTTGGCGGAGAAGAAAAAGGGGAGAAAAGAAAAGGAAAAGGAGATCATCAAGTTAGAAAAATGATTTTACGGAACTGGGAAAGCCTGAAGGATTATCGGATGAGAACCGATAAGCTTCCGGAGCTGGCTCGCGGGATCGGCAACATTGAAAATAGCAACGATAACCTGGTAGCGGACCGGATGAAAAAAAGAGGGATGAGTTGGAGAATAAAGGGAACGCACAATCTGGTGCAAGTGAAGGCAACGGTACGTAATGGGGAAGGGGATGAAGTTGTAAAGAGGGTCCGTAGCAACAGCGAAAAAACGGAAAACCGAGATCAAGGTGATTAACCCAAGGGAGAAACGCCGAGGCAGACCGACCAAAGGCAAGCGGCCTCAAGAAAGCAACGGAGCATGGTGTTTAGGCGCATATGCCGGGACTAGAAAGCAGGGAGCAAGTGATATGGGCAACCTAATAGTGGGAATAAAAAGCAGTTAAAAAAATAAATATTTAAACAAGGGTTGAACCAATGAAATATGGACAGTAACGTGGTCAACTTTTTTTAAAGCGTTTTTTGGCATAATAATCGCTTGGTTAAACAGGTGATAAAGAAAAAGGAGGAATCAAAAATTATGAAAGCAGCACGAATTGTAGAGCATAAAAAACCGCTTGAGGTAACAAATGTATTAGACCCGACCCCTGGTCCCCATGATGTCATTATTCGGATTGAAGCATGCGGCGTTTGCCGCAGTGACTGGCATGCCTGGATGGGGGACTGGAGCTGGATTGGGTTGAGCCCTGAACTGCCAATCATTCCTGGGCATGAATTTGGCGGTGTCGTGGAGGAGGTAGGCAGTGCCATCCAACGCTTCCGCCCTGGTGATCGTGTCACCGTACCCTTCCATGAAGGGTGCTCCCATTGTTCTTATTGTTTGAGCGGGGTTTCCAATCTATGTGAAAATCTGAAAATCTTCGGCTTCAGCTATGATGGAGCTTATGCTCAATATGTCCTTGTGCCTAATGCTGACTTTAACCTAATCCGTTTACCAGATGAAGTTGATTCCGTGACGGCAGCGGCGATCGGATGCCGTTATATGACGGGTTACCACGGAGTCTTGAGGGGCAATGTACAGCCTGGGCAGTGGGTAGCGATTCATGGCGCAGGTGGAGTGGGTCTATCTGCGGTGCAAGTGGCCAATGCTATCGGCGCTCAAGTCATAGCGGTTGATGTCGATGACGCGAAGCTGGAAAAAGCGATGAAAGAAGGGGCCGTTGCCGTGGTCAATGCACGTAAGAATAATGCCCCTGAAGCTATTCGAGAGATTACCAAAGGAGGAACTCATGTTTCGATTGATGCGTTAGGGATTAGGGAGACGGTACTTAACTCTGTCCTCTCGCTTCGCAAGGGAGGTCGGCATGTGCAGATTGGTTTAACAACCCATGAAGAGGGTGGTATGGTTGCACTGCCAATTGATGCGATTACGGCTATGGAGTTGGAGGTTGTGGGTAGTCTGGGAAATCCTCATTCCCAGTATGACGGACTACTTGCACTCGTGGCTCAGGGAAAACTGAATCCCAAGTCACTCGTTTCTGAACAGGTTTCACTCAACGATGTAAACCGTGTCCTTGACAATATGACCAACTTCAAAACACTTGGTTTCAGTGTTATTACCCAATTTTAAATCGAATCAGGTACAGTTGAATATAGGGTTGACTCCGCAACTGATAAAACATTTCCCCATGACCGAATTCTCAAAAATGGTGCCAAACTTAAGTAATAACTCAACTTTCGGTGCGACCAAGCCTAGGTTGTGAAGTTTAGCAGGTGGAAATCCTGCTTGGTAAGACTCTAGCCAAGTCACCAATAGCGAGTCTTGGGCGTGTGGGAGTAATCGCAGACGCTAAGCGTAGACAGTCAGATAGTAGGCCTGAAAGTGATTGAGCTTCGAAAAGAGTAAAACGGGAAGGTTGACGGTGTCGAAAGTCCGGAAAACAACATCTTGTCCAGCGTAAATGGCGAGTTGGGCAGGACTTCCCCGGAGTCGAAGAGCCAGGCATGCTATACAATGACTTCACAGTAACTTGGGAGACTCTGTTCGCTCTTCTTAACAAGGAGTACGACAAACAACCGACCACAAGGGAGAATGTCAAATGGCGGGCAGGGAGTCGCATCACTGCATAGTACCGATGAAGTCGAGTAATGTCGATGAAGGGAAGGCGGTGACATATCATCGATCTTGATAGGGACACATTTTCCACACACTGGGGTGGGCAAAAGATGCAAACAAAACTAGCAAGAATAGCAGAGATTGCAAAAGAAAAGCCAAATGAACAATTCACATCGCTGTACCACTTTCTGAATGAGGAACTGCTGATGCAGTGTCACAGGGAACTTGACGGCAATAAAGCAACAGGAGTAGACCGGGTTACCAAGGCAGCATATGAGGAAAATTTAGAAGAAAACATCAGGACTCTGGTAGATCGGCTAAAGAAGAAAAGTTATCGGCCACAACCCGTAAGAAGGACATATATTCCGAAGGACGAGAAGAGTGTAAGACCGCTCGGAATACCCGCTTACGAGGATAAAATTGTGCAACTGGGGCTGAACAAGATCTTACAGGCCATCTACGAACAGGACTTTCTAGACTTTTCCTACGGTTTCCGCCCCAGCAGAAGTTGTCATGACGCGATGAAAGCTCTAAATCGTATCATAGAATACGGAAAGACTAGCTATGTCGTTGATGCCGACATTCGCAGTTTTTTCACGAATGTCGATCACGAATGGCTTATGAAATTCCTGAGATTGAGAATAGCAGACCCAAATATCCTAAGACTGATAAACGCTTCCTTAAAGCGGGAGTGATGGAAAACGGGACATGGGAACTGACATTATCGGGAACCCCGCAAGGATCTATCATATCACCAATACTAGCCAACATTTACTTACACTATGCCTTAGACCTATGGTTTAAGGTAGCGGTAAAAAAGGCGTGTCGCGGTGAAGCAAACATGATTAGATATGCAGACGATTGTGCGCCACGAAAGCGCAGTGCGTAAGCACTACGGCTATGCTGTACAGAAGATGAGGGTAGGCCCCTCGGAGCCGCTGTGCAGGCGGAGGCTTCAAACCACCTTAAGCTGCTATGCTCAAAAGCCGTGGTAGTGAGCGTTAAGGAAAAGGCAGGGCAAGACCCTGTCAGGTAAGTGTTACGGAGACGAATACCCGTGAACCGCTGAGAAAGTGTCGAAAGCGTAGGGACGTCATCAAAACCAGGGGGGAGTCGTTAACCTGGGATAAGTCTGGGAGGAACCTGCTTACAGACCAGACGGTGGCCGGCATGAAGGCGGCGTGAACGTAACATAGGCTTCTGTACGGAACGTGGGAACCTACGACTCCGATGCGAATGGAAAAATCCAAGTGGAAACCCCGCAAGGATGAAAGTACAAATGCGGAGTATAGGGGCGGAACAGCTTGTAGTAGTGATGAAGCTTTTCGAAAGAAAAGAGGAGCGAAGGAGCTGTATTATCCTGTTTTTGAAAATGAGTCAACCACAAAGTGGGAGGAACAAATGGACAAAACAAAGCCGTTCAAGATTTCAAAACAAATGGTATGGGAAGCATACAAGCGAGTAAAAGCAAACAAAGGAGCGCCTGGAATCGATGAAGAATCGATTCTGGAGTTCGAAGAGAACTTGAAAGACAACCTTTATAAGATCGGAATCGTATGTCCTCGGGTAGTTACTTTCCACCTCCAGTCAAAGCGGTAGAAATACCGAAGAAGGGGTTTCACAATCGGAAATTTCCGGTGCGAAACAAAGGGGGAAGCGAAATCTATGTTTTCTGCCACATTCCAAGCAAGAAGGCCATGAAGAAGATGAGACAGCAGGTCAAGGATTACCTTGCCCCAAGGAACAAATTGTATGTAGACATACAAGATCTGGTTAAGGGGTTGAACCGCAAGATATACGGATGGAAGAACTACTATTCCATCTCCCCGATAGGCGCGAAATGGCTCAACCGTATTGACTGGTACATCCTTGAACGTCTCACGCTTTTCTGGAACAAGAAAAAGAATAAGCGACACAAACATGCACGTATGGGCGAAGTGAGGAAGATCACAAAGCATACACTGGCAAAATTAACCACGTAAGCACGGACTGTAATGCCAAAGGAAGAAGAACATCGGAAAGCCGTATGAGGGAAAACTTCACGTACGGTTTGATGAGGGGGAACTGAAAGAATTAAGGCGACCTTGCGGTCGCCAGAAAATTTCAGTTCTCTACTCTATTGTCTAAAAACCAGATATTGTCTTTTGCTTCCTTTTCCTTGTACTCGCCTCCATTCCTAAGTCAACAGTGAATTAGAACAAAGCTTATTCCGTGTGGGTGTAAATGTTTAGTCTATTATCCCGGATAAAGCCGATAATGGTGATTCCCAGTTCCTCAGCTAGTTGTAAAGAAAGTGTGGTAGGAGCTGATTTAGATAAAACGACCCCGACGCCAATTTTGGCCGCTTTTAACAAAATCTCTGATGAAATGCGCCCGCTGAATACAAGAATCTTATCCTCAGTGGCAATTCCCATTTTCAGACAATGGCCGAATATTTTGTCCAAAGCATTATGCCTGCCAATATCCGAGTATCTGACGACAATCTGTTCAGGCGTACAGAGGGCCGCATTGTGAACACCACCTGTGATTTGGTGAAGAGTTGAAGATTTTTGTAGATAATCCATCAAACGGAAACAGTCGCTTGGTGTGATATTGGTGGATGATTGTACCGGTTTAGCTGTGCGGGCATCGTTAAAAAAATAAAAGGATTGACGGCTTTTTCCGCAGCAGGACGTGATACGTCTTTTGGAGAAAAATTGTTGATTCAGTTGAAACGGACGGTTAAGATCGACATAGGCAATCCCGTGATTGGGATTAATCATGATATCCTTAATCTCTTGATAAGATCGGATTGCTCCTTCTGAGGCAAGAAACCCAATGATCAGTTCTTCCAAATCAGAGGGAGTACACACCAAAGTAGCAAATTCTTGGTCATTGAGAAAGATCGTCAGGGGATATTCGGTAACAATTTCGTCTTCTTCAAAATAAAATTGATGTTCATTATATTTGATCATTAATTTGTTTCTGGTAATGGGCAGATTTGTCATCTTAACTTATCCCTCTTTATTGGTTAATTTCATCAAATAGCGGGGGCAAACGTTTCGGCAAAAATGAAAACTCTTTTATAAATATTATAAAAGTTATTGACGGGTAGGAGATATTTGTTATAATGAATACTAGCAAAAAAATTCGATATTTTCAAATAAATTTGCTGTCTTTGATAATCTATCGTATGATAATTAATACCAACATCTAGCCTGTTATTTTAGTGGCGATTCCCTTCTGCTTTCCCATTTAACGTCACAATAGACTTACTTTTAGGGTGGAAAGGTTTAGAACGAAATGAGGGTTACATCGTGATCGAAGAAAAAGTAAAATGGCGAGTGGAAGAGGTTTCCAAGATAGTCAGTGCTCTTCGCAAGAAAACGTGTGGTAAAGAACCGGATCGGATTGAAACGAAACTCATAGAAAATATGGCGGTTGTTTCCATGACAGGTGTACTTACCCCTGTTGAAAAATTTATTTGCCAGACTGAACAAGGGAAAAGGACGGTACGTGATGCCCGTACGGAACTGATTAAACGGCAATATCAAGAAGAGCATCCTGTTCATTTGGAAGAAGTGGTTGGTGCCAATTTTGTTGAATTGTTTACTGATATTAATATTGAAAAAGATTGGGCACTAACTGTCTTTGTTTTTGATCGTCCTATTGACGGCAAGTGAGGCAGTTAATAAATAGATGGAGCGATAATCATGGATATACTGAGGAAAAAGGAAGCAGAACTGGCCAATGTGATTCGCCACTTTCGTAAACAGTATGTCGGGAAAGGACCGGAACGAATTAAAGTTACGATCTTTGGAAACATGATTCTCGTTTACACAGAGGGTAATTTGACTCCTGTAGAGAAGTTCATTAGTAAGAAAGAAACTGGTAAACAGGCTGTAGTTGAAGCTAGATCAGAAATGGTGAAAGAACTGTACAGAAAGCATTTTCCCGGTGAAATAGAAGAAATTGTCCGGGCTCAGTTTATCGATTTGTTTATTGATATTAATATCCAACGTGATACGTCCATGACTGTTTTTATTTTTGACCGAATGTTGGTATCCGGCCTGTAGAAAGAAATAAATTGTAAGTAGTTGGTACTAGGTAGTGACCCTGCTGTAGGCTAACCACTGTGGATACGTCTTGCGAAGTCAAGGCTGTGTTCGTAGTGGTTTTTTGTTTTATATTTACAAGGGAGGGGGGAGATAAGAGAAGGAGGAAGGAATGGTTCCTGTAATGAAGTAACTTTGAGTTTTGAAAGGGAGAAGCGCAAACTTGCAATGTGGATAAAGGTGAATGGCCGAGTTTATTAGAAAACAGATATCGTATTTGGTATCGAGCCTACTGGACACGATTTGTTCTAGTTAGCGGCGTTTTTGAATGAGAATATGGCTTTAGGATTGTTATCGTCAATTCACACCACGAAAAGTACGAGAAGTATGAAAAGTAGAGAAAAGAGATTAGAGACAACTCCCAGACCAAGAGTAACATTACTTTAGTGGGAGTGGGAGGTAGATAAAATAAGCTTCATGAGAATGGGCTTGTTTCGGTTAAAATATTAAAAAAATTCAAAAGGGGATGGAAAGATGGAAAAGATAAAAAATCGTTGGTTAATTGCTGCTGCTGCTGTAGGGATTCATATCTCTATCGGTTCCGTGTATGCATGGAGCGTTTTTACGAAGCCGCTGATGAACCAATTCGGTTGGGGGTTGAAACAAGTTTCCCTCGCTTTCAGTATCGCTATTTTATTTCTTGGATTATCCGCCGCATTTTTAGGACACTTTGTAGAAAGGCACGGTCCGCGTAAGTCCGGAACACTGGCAGCCATATTCTTCGGATTAGGTATAGTCGGTTCAGGTCTCGCCGTAAAGTTGGGTTCACTCTATTTACTGTATTTGTTTTATGGAGTTATGGGAGGAATTGGTCTCGGGGTTGGTTATATTACCCCCGTTTCTTCACTTGTTAAATGGTTCCCTGACAGACGGGGACTCGCAACGGGCCTTGCCATCATGGGTTTTGGCTTTGCTGCACTGATCAGCAGTCCCATCATGGCTCGGCTAATCGAATCTGTTGGAATTGCCAATACGTTTTTTATACTTGGCATCGCCTACTTTGTTCTTATGTTCGCATCATCTCAATACCTAGCTCCGCCGCCGCATGGATGGATGCCAGCCGGATTTAAAGCACAAGTTGATTCTGGCAAAAAGAAAATCAAACAGGATCTGTCGCAATTATCAGCCAATCAAGCCGTAAAAACGCGCCGATTTTGGTTTCTCTGGTTAATGTTGTTCATTAACGTTACTAGTGGCATCGCTGTCATTTCCGTTGCCTCGCCAATGGCGCAAGAAATCGCCGGCATGGATAAGCTTGCCGCAGCGACGATGGTCGGGTTAATGGGTTTGTTTAATGGCGCGGGTCGTATCGGGTGGGCTTCCTTTTCCGATTACATAGGAAGGCCTAATACGTATACTGCATTCTTTGCTATTCAAATTATCGCCTTTTTCTTGCTGCCTATGACAACCAATGCTTTCTTGTTCCAAATTATTATTTTCTTGATTTTAACTTGTTACGGCGGTGGATTCGCATCCATCCCTGCTTATATCGGGGACCTTTTCGGAACGAAAGAACTTGGAGCGATCCATGGTTATATTTTGACCGCTTGGGCGGCTGCAGGACTGGCGGGTCCGATATTTGCCTCATGGATTCGGGAAACAACCAACAGCTACAGCGGGACATTAACCATTTTTGCAGGTCTGTTTGTCGTCGCATTTATCGTTTCTTTGCTTATCCGTATCGACATCAAACAACTGCGCAATCTCAAAACGCAAATGGGAATAGATTTGGCAGGGTAATAATGTTATGACCTATTCTTGCTATACCAATTATCGCAATTATCGTACATTTCCTTGAATTTAGAAGCAATTTAGTGTATATTAGGAACTGACAATAATATGTGCACTATAAAGAAAAGTAGTTGGTACTAGGTAGTGAACTGCTGTAGGCTAACCACCGTGGATTCGTCTTGATATCAAGGCAAGTTTCATGGTGGTATTTTTTTATAATTCGATCAGTGGGGGTAGAAATGAGATGCAAACAAATTATGGTGTAATAACAGATTTATATGAAGTACAGACGATTTGTAGCTTTTGCGGTACTGGCTGTGGGTTGAACGTGCAAGTTGTTAACGGCAAGATTGAATCTGTTCGAGGTGACAAAAATAATCCGAGTAACCATGGCGAGACATGTATCAAAGGTTCGATGGGATGGGGATATGTTTACAGCAGTAAAAGATTGACACAACCTTTGATTCGCAAGAACGGCCAATTCGTATCCGCTTCATGGGACGAGGCTTTAGATTTGGTTTCCAAGCGTTTTAACGAAATTAAACAGGATTACGGGCCCGATGCTTTTGGCTGTTTCAGTTCGTCACGTTCAACTAACGAACTTAACTACTTGGCGGCTAAATTCATGAGGACAGTCCTGGAAACAAATAACATCGATAGCTGTAATCGTACTTGACACGCACCCAGTGTCACCGGTCTGGTGACAGTTTTTGGAATGGGAGCGGCAACCACATCTTATGAAGAATTGGAAAATACCGATTTAATCATTGCTTGGGGTAGCAACACTCAGGAATGTCACCCTATTATCTTTAACCATATGCGCCGGGGAATTAAAAATGGAGCTAAAATGATCGTTATCGATCCCAGACAGATTGATCAGACGAAACTAGCCTATAAATGGTTACCGGTTCGCGTAGGTACGGATATTGCCCTCGCGAATGGCATGGCTCATGTCATCATCGATGAAGGATTATACCATCATGAGTTTGTGAAACGGGCTACCGAGCATTTTGAGGCGTATCGGGAACAGGTGAAACGGTATACCCCTGAATTTGTAGAGAAAATTACGGGAGTGTCAGCTAACGATATCCGGGAAGTGGCCCGGATGTATGCCAAGGCTGATAAAGCAATCATAAACTGGACGTTGGGGATTACGGAACACCATAATGGTACGGAAAATGTATTTTCCATTATTAATCTGGCCCTTCTTACCGGACATATTGGAAAGTATGGTTCAGGTTTGAACCCTTTGCGTGGGCAAAACAATGTGCAAGGTGGAGGGGACATGGGGGCTTTGCCCAACCGTTTAACAGGAGGATGGAATTACGACGACTCGGAAGGGCGTGCTTTGTTCCAACAGGTTTGGGGAAAACCGATACCGAAAAAAGTCGGGAAACATCAAACTGCCATGCTGGAGGCAATGGCCAGAAAAGAAATCAAAGCCCTATATGTGATAGGTGAAAATCCGATTCAATCGGATGCTGATTCCAATCATGTAAAAAGACTGTTTAGAGATCTGGAATTCTTGGTTGTACAAGATATTTTTCTTACACAAACAGCGCAGTTTGCTGATGTTGTGCTACCTGCTGCCGGTTGGGCTGAGACGGAGGGAACGTTTACCAACAGCGAAAGGAGGATACAGCGGGTACGGGCTGCGATTCAACCTCCCGGTGATGCAAGGCAAGATCACTGGATTGTCCAGGATCTCGCTAACCGTATGGGAGCGGGATGGAATTATCAATCGGAAAAAGAGATTTGGGATGAGATTAGGCTAGTTGCTCCTAATTTTTCTGGAATTACCTACGAAAAAATGGAGCGGGAAGGCGGAATCCAGTGGCCTTGCCGAAATGAGAATGAGCCTGGAACCAAATTCTTGCATGAACGATTGTGGAAGGAGGATGTTGGAAAACGGGCTCCTTTCCATCCGGTTGAATATCAGCCTCCCGCTGAACAACCGGATGAAGAATATCCGTTTCAATTAACGACAGGGCGTCGATTGGCCTTCTACAATACAGGTGTTCAAACACAAAATTATAAGAATGTAAAAGACGCGGAAGATTTTCTGGAAATCTGTGCAGAGGATGCAGAAAAATTAGGAATTGGGAATGGAGAAGTGGTAAGAGTAAGCTCGAGGCGGGGTGCAGTTTCCGTAAAAGCGAAGATTAGCAAGAAGTTATCCCCGGGGCTCGTTTTTATGACCTTCCATTTTCCGGATTTAGCCCCCACAAACGTATTAACCATTCAGGCAACAGATCCGCTAGCAGGGACGGCTGAATTTAAGTCATGTGCTGTAAAAATTGAAAAGATAAAATAAGAGGGGGACGATTCCCCCTTTTATTTGTTAATTAAACACCATTTTGTAAAAGGTGTCAATTATTACTCACCAACGATACTGCTCGCTTTCGTCTCAAAGATCAACGGGAGGTCAGTATCGATACGTTGTTTGATACCGTGCGGTTCAAACGGAGGTTGTGCCTGGAACGCAAGACAGGGAAGCATGTTTTTTTGCTGCTGGATCGGATGCTGCAGTATGAGGGGCGGGACAAACTCATTGAGCAAGCCGAACTACAGCTCCTTCGAAAGAGGAGAGACGTCCTGTGCAGGTATTGTTCGTGGACGTGGACGGACTGTACACGAAACTTCAACGGGAGCGACGCCGCGGGATGGAGAATCGCATTGCAGTCGTGCAAGGGGGATGGAAAAACGTCGGGGGCCGGATACGGCTGAAGGCAAACCGGCATTATTTACATACTGGTGACGGCGATTTTTGGGAAGGAATTGGCGATTTTTTAGTACAACACTACGCTATGGATGAACAGACGTGGCTGGTGGTGAATGGAGACGGAGCGGAATGGATTGGGGAATGTACTTCGTACTTTACCCGTTATATCTATGTCAAAATGTTCCGTCGTCAGTAATTTTCACGATCCGCCAGTGGTTACGGGAAGTGAAACGACAATCGAAAGGATGTATCGATGGGACGATCCGTTTGTTGCTGGGTCCAATGCAAAGCAGTCCGACAGGGAGAGCCTTGAAAGGATTGATACGAGGAAATTAAAGAAAAACCAAGCATCGCAAATGACAGGATGATAAACGTAAGCGCCACCAAGTGAGAGAGGGTCAATACTTTTTCGAGTTGTTTATGCGACGAAATATATTAAATTGACACTTGAATCGTCCTAAAATATAATTCACTTATAACATCAGTTGTTACAGCAACCATTGAGGTGATTCTTTTGAAATTATTTATACGTGATTTATATAAAAAATAGCTCCTTTTAATATTGCTCCTGAGCAAAATTTGATTGTGATGCTTCTCTGGTAAAAAGATGGTCTTAATCAGAATGAAATTGCGGAAAAATTAAATAAAGGTAAAACGAATATGCCCGTATGGTTTTTCGTCTTGACCAAAAGGGGTTTATTCGACGGGTTAGTGGTGAACAAGACCGGCGCTCTTTAAGGGTGTACCATACTGATGAACGTAAAGAGAATTGCATACTTATATCGATTACTTAAGCCAAGCAGGGAAAACATTCCGTTAAACGCAAGAAGGTCCCATTGGCTTGTTTCAAGATAAATCAGTTTCCTGATAAGGCTGAGCAGATTATTGGTGAAGGAAGTTAAAGAGCGGCAACCATAATGAACAAACTTTAATTTATTTGTAACCACATTCAAATATAAGGAGTTGTTTAATATGTATGATATCGCCATCATCGGTGCTGGTCCTGCTGGGGCAAGTGCGGCTTTGTTTACTGCAAAGGCAGGAAAGAAAACATTGCTCATTGACAATGATAAAGGGATGACAAGAAGGGCTTGGTTTGAGAACTTTTACGGAATCATGGAAATTGGCGGTCCTGAAATGGTTGAATTAGGAGAAAAGCAAGCTCAAAAATTCGGGGCAGAGCTTGTTAGGGATAAAGCTGTTGATATTCAAAAAAAAGGCGATGCTTTTCAGATTCAAACGGAAAATGGTCAATATGAAGCAAAATATGTTATTCTCGCTACGGGAGCAATTACAGATGTAGCAGAAAAAATCGGTATTCGTACAAAACCCGGAACAGAACCAAGAATAAAAACAGTATTAGATGTGGATATCAATGGGAAAACGAATATCGATGGAATTTGGGCTGCTGGAACTTGTGCGGGTGTTAGTGTACATGCCATTATAACCGCAGGTGATGGGGCAAAAGTGGCAATTAATGTGATTAGTGAAATCAATGGAGAAAGATACGTAGATCACGATGTGCTAAAAGCTTAATAAGTTTTAAAACGGGGTTCAAATGGTTTGTTTTTTCGCCACTTTGACCCCTTTTTTAGTCCTAGGTTCTTCCACGATCCAGCCCGTTAATGAAATAAAAATTGATTTTTGCAGTTCGCGTACGGCTAAGAATAAACTCGTATGATATATTTACCGACCGAAAATCAACCAATTTCCAGTTGGTATTTTCGTTCTTTGAAAACTTCATAATTTAATTTTATGATGTATGAGTTTTTTTTGGAATAGGGTCTTGGACATTTCGTGATGTTCGCGGACAATGGTCTTAGGGTCATTTGGGGAAATTCGTCTCATTCCGGTAGCCCGACTACGTATAAAGTCTGTTTCCTCAACACTCATTTGAACTTCTTACCCGCTGGCTGTTCCCTTCGGCAACCCATGCACGAAGATAGCAGCTTTGAGGCAGCTCATGGATCGAAGGAAGTTCTCATACGTGAGGGTGATGATCGGAACAATACAGTCTGGATGAGATCGGATCCATGGAACTGGCATATAATTCCAATTACCTGAAAGAGAAGGGAAAGAACCGTTTCCTTGATCCGGAGAAGGTCAAACGCCGTCTGTCTTATTATACCTCGAAGGATGGAGAAGAAATGAAAATTATTGATTCCCATATTCATTTGGATTCCTATGAAGAAGAAATACGGACACAAATTCTAGATGACTTAGAAGAGAATCATATTTCCGCATTAATTGCGGTTTCGACGGATTTCGAGTCATCAAAAAAGAATTTATTATTACACCATCAATATGCGAATGTATATCCTGCATTTGGTTATCATCCCGAACAATCCTTACCTTCGGAGGAAAAGCTTGCAGCCTTCCTAGCGTGGATTAGAAAACATAAACGAGACTTGGTTGCAGTTGGTGAGGTAGGGTTGCCGTACTTTTTACGAAGGAAAAAAGAAAATACCGATTTTTCCTTTGAAGCCTATATAGATGTATTAGAAAAGTTCATTCTATTAGCCAAAGAACTAGACAAGCCGATCATTTTGCATGCGATTTACGATGATGCTCCAATTGCCTGTGACTTGCTTGAAAAACATGGAGTTCAGAAAGCGCATTTTCACTGGTTTAAAGGAGATCCAGAAACTATTTCACGAATGATTAAAAATGGGTATGTTATTTCTGTAACACCAGATATTTTATATGAACCAGAAACCCAAGTAATAGCGAAGCAATATCCTTTGGAGCAACTACTCGTGGAAACAGATGGTCCATGGCCATTTAAAGGTCCATTTAATGGTGAACACACTCATCCTAAAATGATTCATTATTCACTAAAGAAAATTGTTGCGCTAAAAGGCGTTCCAACGAAGGACGTATACCGTATTATTTTTGAAAACACGAAGAAGTTTTACAGATTAGAAATATGAACAGAATTGTGCATCATCACAAGCGTTTGGATAATTTGAAAAGAACGATTTTGATACTATGGGCCAATGAACGGCCTTTTTTTATGTTTACGAATCTATCTACCTCTATGAGTTCAAAAGAGCTAAATAATTTGTTGTTCGGCAGCCTTCGCCTGTTTGTGATAAGATGACAGCTGTCCGCTTTAAATTATATTCTCCGCTCTTTAAAGCAGCAACTAATTGACCAATTGTAATTATTGCCGGATAGCAAGCATCAATATTTACGTATCGTAAACCTTCCTCCACATCGTCACCGTGAAGGAAGTTTTTTACAATAACAAGTGCATACACTCTAAAAAGTTTTAGAGTGCATCTCAAAAATGCTAAAAGCTGAGATCGACGGAGAAAGTATCGCAAATTGTTAATACAACGTATTGATACTAACCTCCCGTTGATCTTTAACACTCTACCAAGAAGAAGGGCCTTTTTTATATCTGGCATTCATAATTTGGAAGACATTCTTGTGTGGCTGCACTTTCGAAGAACGAATGAGGTACTTACACAAAAGGGATAGGCGAGTCTTTTTGTTTGAGGCTATATATTTACCGTTTGACATATATTGATTTAAATAATACGCCAACGGATCGTTAAGACTATTTTTGACTATCAATATTAAAGATAACTTTGATGTTGTTCGTAATGGGTTTTCCAAATGCAATCAAGAATGTGCCTGGTGTTTCCCGCTCAATGTATAACTATCAGAAAAATTATGTGAGGAACGACCTTTGCCCGATTACCCTATTTTAAAAAGTGAGAAGAAAATCCCAAGAGTGAACAACGATTTTGGAAACGGAGAATTTAATGGACTAAATCACTGCTAGTGCCGAAGAGCCAGTAAACTTTTTAAAGGGCATCGTTATATTGATGCCCTTGATTTTGTTTTTACAGTGCACTTCCTCCAAAGATAAATCGGCTTTCCCAATGCTTCCCTTCAATGGTATCTATACGGACGCCGCCTGATTCCTGGGAATAGGTGTGAAGAACTTTCCCATCTCCTAAGTAGATCCCATTGTGGGTAATTCTTTGAGTTGAGGGGTCGATACCTTTATAATCGGAAGGCTTGTACCCTCTGTATGACATGAAAAACATGATATCACCCGGTTTCAGCTTTCTCCAGTCGGTTGTATAGTTTCCTTTTTGCTTTACGTAAGCTGCTTGGGTTCTTGAATTGGTTGGAAGCACAATTCCTGCCCCATCTTTAAAGGCTTGTCTGACAAAATCGGAGCAGTCAAATGTTGAGGTATCTGAACGGCTTGAACCATACTCATAAGGAGTTCCGAGATATTTCATCCCAGCATTTATGATATTTTGACGGATCTGTGAAAAATTCTTTGAATCAAAAGGCTGGTTTCCCGGAGTGTTATTTTGATCATTTGGCTTATTGTTCGGCGTCTTGCTTGGCACATTGATTGGCGTTTCAGGTTGGTGGTTGATCACTCTTCTTGCACCCAAATAATATTTCTGAGCGATACTGGAATCCAGATTTAAAACCTTTATTTTTTTATAAGGTTTATAGGCGATGATGAATTTTCGATCTCCCAAATAAATGCCGCTAGCGAGAAGATTTTTTGGGCTTGTCCCGAAAAATAGAATATCTCCGGCCTGAAGCTCATTCTGATTTTGTATCAACACCCCTTCCTGCCTTAGACCATATATGCTGCTTGACAGGTTTATCCCTTCTTTTTTATAAACATATGACACAAAATCGGCAGAGTTATAATTTGTAATCTGGTATCCAATGTATTTATTTGCTATGTTTACAATGTCCTGTCTCTCAGTTTGTGCGGAAACCGCTGATGAAAAGCCTGTTAGGCCGCTTAGGGCAATACTTCCTGCTATAAGAAGATTTAGCAATTTACTCTTTTTCATACAAACATTCCTTTCTCTATAGATTTTATTAAGAAATTATTAATAAAACTATCGGTTGGTAAAAATCATAACATGTATTGATAGAGATCTTTTGGGCCAAATTTTGGCAGGTTTAATAACTTCCATCTCGTGCATGATATGGTTAAAGAGGTGATCGTCATGATTAAATTTAAAGCTAATTATCTATGGTGGTTAGTGCCAATCGCGGTATTCTACACCGTGATCTATTTGGTGTATCAATTTATTTTTTAAATAATCCATGTGAACATAAAAGTGGATAACAATGTCAAGCGTCAGTGAAAATGTCATATTAAAACGTCAGTGATTCTGTCACTTTTTTAGATGTTCTTCATCCCTTGAGGGATGCTAGCTTGTATCGCTCATTTCATCAAGGGTAAAGGCAAAGCCCTCGCTGTCGCTCGCCCTTGATTTCATTCACGATACAAGCTATTAGGGCCATTAAGGGATGAAGGATGACCTATCTGTTGTAACAG
>NZ_JAKIHL010000043.1 GCF_021608135.1 Microaerobacter geothermalis | reverse complement strand
TTAAACGATGATCACTATAAAGAGTTAGGTGAAGACTTTTTACAGAAGCGAAACCAAGAACGAATGGAAAGATATTTTATCGCTAAGGTGCGTCAATTAGGATACGAAGTTCAGAAGAATACTGCATCATAACTACTGGAAACATTTACAACGATTATCCCGGGCATCCCTATACCCATTTTTATCTGGAAATTGATACCAAGCACTTGACATTTTTAGATCAGTATGACCCGGGAGGGAATTATTTTCATATCAAAGATTCACACGTCCGCTAGTCGAGTTCTGGCACAGATGTTTATTAAAGTCCGCTTCAAGTCTAAAGAACGGAGCCCTCAAAAACATCTGGGTAATTTAAAGATGGTGACAGTTTGAGGGCTAATTCCCGTCCTTTGCCTCTCGCTGAGAACGAACTCGAAGGCTGTCCTTAGTGAATTCCTTAGTTCCGTTTATTGTATTTTAAAAAAAGGCATCTGTTATGCAACAAAATTTTAAAAACCTATTGCTGTATTACATCAATGGTGTTATAATACAGTTAAACACAAAATGAAATTAGGAGTGATTGTTATGACACAATTTGAGGGCTGCTGTTATGTTTATGAAAATGAAAAAAAACCATTTGTTGTGACTGATATTGATCGATGGTACTTTGCCTGTAAATATTTAAATTCTGATATGGGTTTTATTTTAGATAAGGAACATTTTATCCGTAAACTTCAAAAGGGAAAAATTAGTGAATTTAAACATGCGATGGCAGTTTAACTCCAAATGGAGTTTCCTCTTTTCTATCTCTTTAAAAGTCTTATCTTAACCCGGCGGTCATGCCGGGTTCTTTTTTTGCTTAAAAAGTTCCGCATCTATAATAAGGATGAATGCAACCAACAAAAAATGGTCACCCTATGAAAAGAAAGGGGGAGTAAATGTGCCTGAAGTAAAATGTAGTGTATCCAATTGTGAATATTGGGGACAAGGAAACAATTGTGTTGCACCTGCCATCATGGTTGAAATTGATCGGCATGCCAATGCAACATACAATGAAGAATTTGCCAATATTGGAGTAGAGACAAGTCACCAAGATATGGCGACTTCTTCTGCAGACACTTGTTGCCATACGTTTAAGCCCAGAAGGTAATGGGTATTTTATTCAAAAGTATTTCATGGCGGGAAGTTTTTCCCCGCCATTTTTAATGGGATTTATTGTCTTAATTAGCATGTAATGGTGATCATGATCCTGGGCAGTATTCAGGTATCAAAAGGCGGTTCTATTTTTTACTTTTTAGATAAATAATATATAAAATATTATGAATTTTATATTGACTTAAAATATTTTGTATATTTATAATAAACATATATATTTTCGAGGGGGTGAGCGATTGCTCAGAATAGAAGAAATTTCATTGCATTTTGGAGGGGTGGCAGCTTTAAGCCATGTCAGTTTTGCTGTAGAGAAAGGAGAAATATTTGCTCTCATTGGCCCCAATGGAGCGGGTAAAACAAGCATGTTAAATTGCATCAGCGGTTTATATCATCCGTCTGCTGGAAAAATAATTTTTGACGGATCAGATATTACGAAGATTCCGGCCTACAAACGCGCGGAAATGGGAATTGCCAGGGCATTCCAAAATATTGAATTGTTTAAGCACATGACAGTACTTGAGAATTTAATGTTAGGAAGACATGTTAGGATGAAATCGGGGGTTATTTCAGGGGGAATATATTGGGGAAAAACCCGTAAAGAAGAGGAAGAAAACAGATATGCGGTTGAGGAAATCATTGATTTTCTGGAAATTGAACATATTCGAAACTCACCTGTAGGAACATTGGCCTATGGATTGCAAAAAAGGGTTGAGGTTGGAAGAGCCCTCGCATTGGAACCTAAACTCCTATTATTGGATGAGCCTATGGCCGGGATGAATGCCGAAGAGAAGGAAGATATGGCCAGATTTATTTTAGACATCCATGAGGAAAAGAATACCACCATTGTTTTGATTGAGCATGATATGGGGGTAGTGATGGACTTGTCCCATCATGTGGCGGTACTTGATTTCGGAAGACTTATTGGTTTTGGAACACCGAAGGAGGTTCAGGAAAACCCTCAAGTGATCGAGGCATATCTGGGTGAAGAACAGGTTGGATAGGAGGTGTAGCTGTGATAGATAAAACATTGCCTCAGCTTTTAGTGGAAAAAGCAAAAACAATCGGACACAAGGTCGCTCTTAGAGAGAAGGATTATGGAATTTGGCAGGAATGGACTTGGCAATCATATTTGGAAGAAGTGAAAGCGTTTTCTATGGGATTGGCCTGTATGGGGTTTGCAAGAGGAGATAAATTGGCCATTGTGGGGGATAATCGTCCGGAATGGGTGATTTCAGAGTTGTCTGCCCAATCTTTGGGTGGTGTTTCCGTTGGAATTTATCAGGATTCGCTGCCAAAAGAGATTGCTTATGTTTTAAATCATTCCGATGCAAAATTTGTTGTCGTGGAGGATCAGGAGCAGGTTGATAAACTTCTGGAAGTTGAAGAAGAAATACCACACATTCAAAAAATTATTTACTATGATCCGAAAGGACTTCGGCATTATCATCATCCCCGGTTAATGAGTTTTTTAGAAGTGAAGGACCTGGGTGAGACGTTTTCTCTGGAGCATCCCGATTATTACATAGAGCAGGTTGAATTGGGGAAGTCATCAGATGTGGCCATCCTTTGTTATACATCAGGAACAACCGGATTTCCAAAGGGTGCTATGCTAACCCATCAGAACTTGGTGAACATGGGGGAAAGCCTCATGTCAATGGACTCTGTGGAGACAGATGATGAATTTTTATCCTTTCTTCCATTGGCATGGATTGGAGAACAAATGATGGCCATCTCTGCTTCATTAGTTGTTGGTTTTACCGTAAATTTCCCCGAAGAACCGACCACTGTGCAAGAAAACTTGAGGGAGATTGGTCCCCATATGATTTTTTCTCCTCCCCGCATTTGGGAAGATATGGTTTCAAAAATCCAGGTACGAATTCAGGATTCCAGTTGGATCAAAAGGAAATTGTATGAGCTGTTTATGCCCTACGGAATGAAAAGGGCAGATGCCGTTCTGGAAAAAAAGAAGTTATCCCTATGGGAAAAATGGATGTATCGGCTTGGAGATTATTTAATATTTTCAGCAATCAAGGACCATCTTGGACTGTTGAGGATTAAGTGGGCCTATACAGGAGGAGCTGCCCTTGGACCCGATATCAGCAAATTTTTTCATAGCCTTGGAGTGAACTTGAAACAAATCTATGGACAAACAGAGGTGGCAGGAATTGCCGTTGTCCATCGGGATGGAGATATTAAGTTTGACAGTGTGGGGGTCCCTATACCGGGAACGGAGATAAAAATTTCAGAAAAGGGGGAAATTTTAATCAAAAGCCCCAGCGTCTTTGTCGGATATTACAAAAATGAAACAGCAACAGAAGAGACGATCGATAACGGATGGCTTAGAACCGGAGATGCTGGTTTTATCGATGATGATGGTCATCTCATGGTGATAGACCGTCTAAAGGATGTGATTCGGCTTCACAGCGGTGAACTGTTTTCTCCCCAGTTTATTGAGAACAAATTAAAATTTAGCCCCTATATAAAAGAGGCGGTCGCCATTGGGCAGGATAGGCCTTATGTGGTTGCCATGATCAACATTGATATGGCCAATGTTGGAAGATGGGCAGAAGTGAATCAGATTGCCTATACAACCTATACAGATCTCTCTCAAAAACCGGAAGTGTTGGATTTGATACAAAAAGAGATTGTGCGGATAAACCTTGAATTGCCCGAAAAAGCAAGGATTAAGAAATTCGTTTTATTGTATAAAGAATTGGATGCTGATGATGAGGAGTTAACAAGAACAAGAAAGGTGAGAAGGGCATTTGTAGCCGAGAAGTATAAACCGGTAATAGAAGGGCTGTACAGCGCGTCTGATGAGATCCATGTGGAAGGAAAGGTAAGATACAGGGACGGAAAAGAAACGATTATTCGTACAAATCTAAAAGTGATGGATTTGGATGGGGAGGTGGCATAAGTGGACTTTTTTCTCCAGTTAACGGTAAGCGGATTTGTGGTAGGAAGCGTCTATGCATTGGTTGCTTTGGGATTTGTATTAATTTACAAATCCAGTGATGCCATTAATTTTGCCCAAGGAGAATTTCTGTTAATAGGAACCTATATAGCCTTAACCTTAGTGGCCGCCTATAAAATCCCCTTTTTTATTGCCTTCCTTATCACCTTGATTTTCAGTGCAGGTTTAGGGCTTTTAGTGGAAAAAGTGGTTCTGCGCCCCTTTATTGGTGAACCGGTAATATCAATGATCATGGCCACCATCGGTTTATCCAGTCTATTAGCCGGTATCGCCCATATCATTTGGGGGACAGATACCAGGGTTTTTCCGCAAATTTTCCCTGAGACTCCCATAAATATTGGAGGAATTATTATTTCTCCTGTCTATCTCTGGTCTCTGGTGATCGTTTTTATTCTCCTTATCATTTTCTCCATCTTTTTCAAGTATTCCAAAATGGGAATTGCCATGAGGGCAACGGCAGATGACCAGCAGGCCGCTTTATCAATGGGAATCAGCGTAAAAAAGGTGTTTGCTGCTACATGGGCCATTTCAGCTGTCGTATCCGCCGTTGGTGGCGTACTGTTGGGAAATATTAACGGGGTGAACTCTTCCTTGGCATCTATCGGATTAAAAGTTCTTCCGGTGGCACTTCTTGGAGGATTGGACAGTATACCCGGAGCGATTATTGGAGGTTTTATCATTGGGATATTGGAGAGTCTTGCTGGTGGATATATTGATCCTCTGGTAGGCGGCGGAGTCAAGGAAGTGGTTCCTTTCATTATCCTTGTGTTGATCCTCATGTTTAAACCGTATGGCCTATTCGGAAAACGAGAGATAGAGAGGGTGTGATGGGTTTGAAAAATCCATTTGTGATGGGATGTGGAGAATTTCGGATAAGCTATCGGCAGGACATGGCCATATACAAAATTCCAAGAGTTAGAAGTAGAGTAATCATCATTCTTACTCTGTTTCTTATCTACCCTATTCTTGCATCCCCATATTATATCAGTTTGGCCACCATAGCCGGTATTGCTGCCATTGGAGCCATAGGGTTAAACATATTGACCGGATTTACCGGACAAATATCCATTGGGGTAGGTGCTTTTTTGGGCGTGGGAGGATATACTTCGGCGATCCTTACGACGAAATTGGGATTTCCTTTTTGGGTGGCATTGCCGATATCCGGGATTATCACTGCAGGAGTAGGTGCTTTATTTGGAATTCCCTCCCTTCGGTTAAAAGGATTATATTTGGCTATGGCCACTTTGGCAGCTCAGGTGATTATTATATTTATCATTAACCGCTGGGACAGTCTCACGGGAGGAACGGCAGGACTGGTTGTGCAGCGGCCAACCATCGGGAATTTTTCTTTTGATTCAGAGATAAGTTATTACTATCTCATGTTTGTCTTTCTCTTTATTACCACCCTATTTACGATGAATCTGTTCCGCTCTAGGGTGGGGAGAGCCTTGGTTGCAGTACGGGATAGGGACTTAGCTGCTGAGGTTATGGGGATTGATCTTTTTAAGTACAAAATAATCGCTTTTGCGGTCAGCTCATTCTTTGTCGGAATTTCAGGAAGTCTGATGGGTCATTATACATTGGTGATCAGTCCGGAGTATTACGGAATTGGAATTTCTATCGAATATTTGGCGATGATTTTAATCGGGGGGTTGGGAAGTGTCATGGGCTCCATATATGGCGCTGTCTTTATTACCTTGCTTCCGGTGATATTAAGAGAATTGATGAATTTGCTAGGAGCTTTCTTCCCTGACTTAACTGCTGTATTTGCCGGATTTAGAGAGATTATTTTTGGAGCGATTATCATATTGTTTCTGGTTTATGAACCGGAAGGGATCGCGAAGATGTGGCGCAACTTGAAGGATTACTTCAAGATATGGCCCTTCTCATATTGATTAAAAAATAAAAAGGGGGAACTGGTGTGAAAGCAAGATTTAGAAAATTGGCAAAATGGAGTTTGTTAGGCTTACTCACGTTGTTGTTTGTTGGTCTTTTGGCAGGCTGTGGCAGCAGCAGTACATCAGGAGGGGAAAAAGTCGTTAAAATCGGCGGAATATTTGACATTACAGGTGCAACGGCAGACGTAGGAAAGCCATATGCCGAAGGGGCAAAAGCATATGTGGAATATATTAACTCTAAGGGTGGAATTAATGGTGCAAAAATTCAACTGATTGATATCGATTATGCCTATAAACCGCCTCAGGCCGTTGAAGCTTATAAAAAGCTGGTGCAGCAGGACAAAGTGGTGGCGATTTTGGGTTGGGGAACAGGGGATACCGAAGCCCTAAAGGAATCCATTGCCAAGGATAAAATCCCTTATATTTCCGGTTCCTATTCTGAGAACCTGACAGATATTGCGAAAGCACCTTATAACTTTTTAGGAGCGGCCACTTATTCAGATCAAGCACGGTCCGCTTTGAAGTGGATTAAGGACAATTGGAAAGGATCTGGTAATCCGAAAGTTGCGTTAATCTATAATGACACCCCATTTGGTAAATCACCAGTTGAAGATGCAAAGGCCTTTGCCAAGGATATCGGTGTGGATATCGTGGATGAAGAGGTAGTAGACCTGAAAGCTTTAGATGCCACCTCTCAATTATTAAACATGGATAAGGCAAAACCGGATTACGCCATTATCCAGGAGACTTGGGGTGCTACGGCAACCATCTTGAAAGATGCCAAGAAATTAGGCATTAAAACTAAATTTATCGGATTAAACTGGGCTGCTGGAGAAGGTTTGATCACTTTGGCCGGAGATGCTGCTGAGGGATTTATTGGAGTGATTCCCCATGCATTTGTTCATGAAACGGATCTTCCCGGCATGAAAGCGATCGAAGAATACCTAAGCAGTAAGGGCCAGAAATTGGCTGATAAAAATCAAAAGTTTGTCCAAGGCTGGGTTAGTGCCCAAATTATGTTGGAAGGGGTTAGAAATGCCGGAGACAAGGTAACAGGTGAGACAGTTCGCCAAGGTCTTGAGAAGTTAAACAATTTAGATTTGGGTGGATTGGCAGCTCCTGTTACCTATACGCCTGATAATCACCGTGGAACAAATAAGATTAGACTTGCAGAAGTAAAGAATGGACGCTTTGAGATCTTTACCGATTACATTGGATATTAAGGACATTGGATTAAGCTTAAGGATGAGAGAAAGGGGAGGGGTTTTACAGCCCCTTCTCTTTCCCTAAGTTAGCCATCGGAAAAAATGAAAGGAGTGACGTAATGCTTCGACTAAATAATGTGGAAGTGATGTACGATAAAGTGATTCTGGTATTAAAGGGAATGTCATTGCATGTTCCCAAAGGGAAGATCGTTGCTTTACTCGGCAGTAATGGTGCTGGAAAAACGACGACGTTAAGGGCGATATCAGGACTTTTAAAAAGTGAGAACGGGCAGATAACTGACGGATATGTGGAATTTGAGGGAAAAAGACTGGATGGAATGGATCCGGAAGAAATCGTCAAACAAGGGATCTTTCAAGTAATGGAAGGAAGAAGGGTATTTGAACATTTGACTGTTGAAGAAAATTTGGTGGCAGGCGCCCATACCCGTACAGACAGAAAAAATTTAAAACAGGATATACAATTGGTTTATCAATATTTTCCGAAGCTGGAAATGTTAAAAAATCGGACAGCCGGATATTTAAGTGGAGGAGAGCAGCAAATGTTGGCTATTGGGAGAGGGTTGATGGCTAAGCCCAAGTTGATGCTTCTTGATGAACCTTCCCTCGGATTGGCTCCCCTATTGGTGAAGGAGATTTTTTCTATCATTAAACGAATTAATCAGGAAGAAGGAACAACGATACTAGTTGTCGAACAAAATGCAAATATTGCCCTTTCGATTGCTGACTTTGGATATATTATGGAAAACGGAAGAATTGTGATGGAAGGAGATGTGAAAACACTTATTTCAAATCAGGATGTAAGAGAATTTTACCTTGGATTAAGTGACGTTGGGAAGAAAAATTACCGTGAAGTAAAACATTACAAAAGGAGAAAGCGGTGGTTATCCTGAACAATCAAATTAATGAAATCATTTCATTCGCAGGAGAGCATTCCCCTTTTTGGAAGGAGAGACTAAAAGGAAGGAAGTTTCACGAAATCCCTGTTCTGAAGAAATCTGAATTGCCAATGATACAAAGGAACGGCTTACCATTTGGGGGTCTTACGGCTGTACCTATGGAGAATATCGCCAGGATATTTATGTCTCCAGGTCCGATTTATGATCCACAGGGGAAACAAGAGGATTATTGGCGATTTTCGGAAGCCTTGGAAATCGCGGGGTTTGGACCGGGCGATCTCGTCTTAAACACTTTTTCATATCATCTTTCTCCCGCTGGATTTATGTTTGATTCTGCCCTTAGAAAACTTGGTGTCACCGTCATACCGGCTGGTGTGGGGAATACGGACCTTCAGGTTCAGATTTTAAAGGATTGTAAAGTAACCGGCTATGTGGGGACTCCAAGTTTTTTGGCTGCTTTATTAGAAAAGGCAAGAGAAGCAAGGTATCAATTGGGAGATGATTTGCAAATAAGCAAGGCATTTTTTACGGCAGAGAAATTGTCAGATTCATTAAAAAAGGATTGGGTCGAAAATGGGATTTCCGTTTTTGAAGGATACGGAACAGCTGATGCAGGTTGTATCGCTTATGAAGATGGGGAAAATAAAGGATTAAGGATACATTCTTCCGTATTTGTGGAACTGTGTGATCCTGAAACAGGCCACCCAATTGAAAAGGGTGAAATGGGGGAAGTGGTTATTACTTTAATGGACAAAACATATCCGTTGATTCGTTTTGGAACGGGAGATTTGTCCAGCTGGACCCCAGGGGAAGAGGGTAGATATTTGACAGGTGTATTGGGCAGAGTGGGGGATGGAATTAAGGTAAGGGGAATGTTTGTTCATATGAAACAATTTGCTCCCCTTTTGGAAGAGTATCCGGAAATTAAATATTATCAGTGTGTGGTTAACAGGGAGGGAAACCGGGATACGATCACCTTTTACTTGGAGGGGATTGATGATTCTTTTTCTGTTGATTCCCTGCAGCAGCGATTGAAAAACGTAATTCGGGTCAGTCCGGATGTTGTAGGAGTACCTCTTCATTCTTTATCCCGAAGCGAGGCACAATTTATTGACAAGAGAAAATGGGATTAATTTATTCCTTTATGGATTGGTTTGATGATTCTTTTGAAAAATTTGTCGCAGTCATTGATACTTTGAATATCCAACCAACCAGAAGAAGACTCAAGAAGACGAGCAAAAAAAACAATGATGTTCCAATTTCATCACTACGGGTGATGATATGCGTGAGTGAAAAAGAGATCAGCATGGATAAAATTGGAGATATTATCCAGGTTTTTAGAATTTGACGAACGATTGCTTTTTGAAAAATACTTTTTCCCTTTTGGGAATATCCGATTCCCAGTATTGACATGGTTGTAATTTGAGTTAGGGGGATGGGTATTCCCATGAGGGAAGCGACGATTACCAGTGTTCCCCCGGTAATAGAGATGCAACTGGCCTGTAATAAGGAATATCGGGTAATTTTTTTTCCGTTCGTCTCCAGAACTTTTCTTCCCCAGATCAACGCTCCCAGAGATACAAATAATCCTCCCAACCATAACCCTTGTTCAGAGGAAAAAATTCCGGAACCCACCAATGGTCCAACAGCATTGGCTACATTATTCATCCCAGCTGAAAATGCTTCATATGAACCTGCCCCAATCAATAAAAAAACAAGGAACGGCTGATATTTTTTTCTGTCTGAAAGGAATTGAAAAAAAGGGATTTTAGTGATGAATTTATCTAAGCCTAAACTGATCAGCCCGGCGATAAAGGGGAAAATAATCCAAGCCGATGTGATGATCAAAAAGGGTTTCCATAGGACGGCTTTAAAAACGAGTCCTGCTCCAACCAGGGAGCCTACGATCACTTCACTGGTTGAAAGGGGAATTCCCATTCGATTTGCCATAAATAGTGTAATAGAGGCTGAAAACAGAATGATAACCGATATTTGAACAGAAATAACGCCTTCAGGGATAATTCCTTTACTGATGGTTTTTACGACTTCACCACCACCGATAACAGCTCCCAGTAAAGAGAAAATCGCAACCAATACTAAGGCGGTAACTCTCTTTTTTATGGCTCCGCCCCCATAAGCGGAACCCATTGATGCCGCAGTCCCGCTTGCTCCTATATTCATCGCAAAGAAGAGGGAAATAACGACAGCAAGAATTATCATAAGAATATCCCCTCCTTCGTGTTTAGACCTTCCATACATTATGGGTTGAAGGGGAGATTGGTGCCTATCCATTATAGAGAAAACCTTGGTCTTATATTCCATGGAACAAGCAGAGAAAATTCGGAATTTTGAATAGGTTGTGATAAAATAAGATAAATTATGTTCATAAATGGGTGTTATACATGGAGGGGTTATTGTGTTAAAAGGAGTAACGGTTCTTGACTTATCCAGGCATTTGCCGGGGCCCTTTGCCAGTTTGCGATTAGCAGATATGGGAGCAGAAATTATTAAGATAGAAGGAACTCTTGGGGATCCGGCTCGAACATTGGGACCTGATTTAGAGGGGGTTGGCGCTCTTTTTTTAGGAAATAATCGAAGGAAAAAGAGTATTGCCATCAACTTAAAATCAAGGGAAGGCATTGAAATTGTACAACAATTGGCAGAAAAGGCGGATATATTTATTGAAAGTTATCGTCCTGGAATCGCCGATGCAATGGGGTTGGGATATGAAACCATAAAAAAGAGGAATGGCCAAATCATTTACTGCTCTTTAACAGGATACGGTCAGAACGGATCTTGGAGAAACAAAGGGGGGCATGACCTTAATTATATGGCGGTAAGCGGTATGCTCAGCCTGTTGAGGGACGGTCACGGAAAACCCGTCATGCCCTCGATTCCCATAGCCGATTTGTTGGGCGGAATGGCAGCATCTGAGGCTATTTTAGCTGGTTTGGTTAAAAGATCTGTGACTGGAGAAGGGATATACCTTGATGTTTCCATGGTAGATCAATTGATCGGATTACAGGGTCCATTAGCAATTCTTCAGCACCATATGGGCCATTTGAAAAAATGGACAAAATTTTTTAGGGAAATTGTCTGCTACCATATATATGAAACAAAAGATGGAGCCTTTGTCGCATTAGCGGCATTAGAAGAAAAATTTTGGAAAAACTTTTGTTTGGGTGTGGGAAGATATGACTGGCTCAATTCCGCTTTCGTTCCTGCCCTTGATGGAGAAATCATATACGAAGAAATCAAGGAATTGTTTTTGATGCGAACCTTGGAGGAATGGGTAAAATTTGCCCTTGAAATCGATTGCTGCCTTTCTCCTGTTCTTGATTGTGACGGATGGCTGAATCATCAGTATATAAGAGATAGGGGGCTTGCCACAGAAGCCCGCTATCCCTTAGATTCAAGTTCTAAGTTATTGCAAGTTAAAACATCGGCAGGAGGATGGCGTGACGATAAAGATATAAGTAATATCCCTCTACTGGGAGAACATACAATTGAAATCTTATCCTCTAAATTAGGGGCCACTTCTCCCCAATTGGAGGAATGGCAAAAATTAGGGATTATCGGCTGACACCTGCAGCAATGGCTACTTGTGCCTGATGTTTTTCATCCATCTGGTTATCTTTATGTCTTGTGCTGTTTAAAAAGTGAATATCACTGTGACCAGGAAAACCATTGTCCTTAATTTGCTGAACATCATGGGGCATGGCACTGGCTGAAGCGGCAATGGTTCTTCCATCAATCCGTATCAGTACTGCCCTTCGCTCCCAGCTCCAATTTCCGCCCCAAACTTCTTTCATGACCTTAGAATCTTCAAGGGTAAGGGGTTCAACGTCGGCATGGAATGCGCCGGTGGTTCTTTTCATCCTCCATATTTTTCCAGTCGCAAAATCCTTAACCCACGCATCTTTTCCAATAGGCCAAACATACTGGGCTTCCGTCCACCAATCCAACAACTCCCCATATTGAGGTCCTGCCGTTTCTTTTACTGGAACATGATGAACAGGAATATTCAGGACCATACCTGGCATCATAATGGAATCTTCTGTAAGGTTATTGGCATCCAGGACTTCCTGCATGGGTATTCCAAATTGAATGGAAATGGTCCAGGCAGTATCCCCCTGTTGTACGGTATATTTTTCATAAGTGACATGGGGCTTGTCGCGGGAAGGCAGGACGGAATTACTTTGATGATCTAATGTAGGTGTTTCTTGTGATGATTGTGTTTCCAGTTCTTGAATGATTTGGACAGCCGGGATCAACAGCTTTTGCCCGGGGTACAGCACATCGGAGGACAGATTGTTTACATAAGTAATGGATGAAACGTTTGTGCCGTATTTTTTGGATAAAAGCCATAAGGTATCCCCCGTTACCACTTGATGAGAATGAAAAGGTAGTGAAAGAGTTTGTCCAGGATAAATCACATCAGAAGCAAGATTATTCCATTGCTTGAGAATGTTTACCGTCAGTTTGTATTGCTTTGCAATTTTCCATAAAAAATCGCCGTTTTTTACTTCGTATGTAAGATAGGTAGTTTTAGTGGGGCCTTCTTCAGGTATCGTCAACACTTGTCCAGGATAAATCCAATCATTTGTCAATTGATTTGCTGTGCGCAGCTGTTCAGAAGTTAATCCGTATTTTTTTCCGATTAAGTAAAGGGAATCTCCAGCATGAACGGTATAGGTTGCGGCATTGGTCTGGGAAGGATAGGTAAGGCCTCCAACCATCACACTTGAAACCAATACCGGGATTATCCATTTTTTCTTCATAATATCCTCCTTTGACATTTCTTGGTGCTCTTTTATTATATAATAGCGGGAAGGATGCCGCTGGGTAATAATAATGGAAATCATACCATTATTTATCAATTAAATCCCATCTTTCTTTATTTTTCTTGACTTTCAAGTGGTATTGTGGTTAAAGGTAAATAGTTAACGTTGGTCATAATAGAGAGAAGATGTAAAAGGCGGGGAACATCAGTGATATATCTGGATAACAGTGCAACAACTAAACCATATGCTGAAGTATCTGACGTTGTCAGAGAAATGATGAATGAGTACTTTGGGAATCCCTCATCTATACATAAGTTGGGTATGGAAGCGGAAGGCATGCTATCAAGGGCAAGGGAATTGGCTGCTTCTTATATTGGTGCAGAACCCAAGGAGATTGTTTTCACCTCTGGGGGGACTGAAAGCAACAATTCTGCCATAAAAGGGGTTGCTTTTCAATATAGAAAAAGGGGAATGCATTTAATTACCTCAGAAGTGGAACATGCATCAGTTATAGAAAGTATGAAACAATTGGAGGAATTTGGATTTGACATCACCTTTTTGCCGGTTAACGAAAAGGGAATGGTTTCACTCTCAGATGTAAAAAAGGCGATCAGAGATGATACCATTTTGGTTTCTTTGATGCTGGTAAACAATGAGGTGGGAACGGTTCAGCCGATCCATGAAATTGGAAAATGGCTCTCCAACCATCCAAAGGTTTTATTTCATGTGGATGCCGTACAAGGCTTTGGGAAGATACCATTTACGGTTAAGGAATTAAAGGTAGATCTTATGTCCCTTTCGTCTCACAAGTTTCATGGACCCAAAGGCGTTGGTCTTCTCTATGTCAGAAACGGAGTCAAACTGATGCCCTTAATGTCGGGTGGTGAACAGGAAGCCGGCTTGCGGTCTGGCACTGAAAATCTTCCGTCCATTGTAGGCATGGTAAAAGCGATGAGAAAAACCGTGGAGAGTCAAAAGGAAATGATCAACCGCTTGTCAGGGTATAAACAAACGATGATTAATCAATTGAAAGAATGGGATGGGGTATGGCTGAACACTCCAGATACGAACAGCGCTCCTCACATTATTAATTTTTCTGTTCCGGGAATTAAGGCAGAAGTGTTGGTTCATGCTCTGGCAGAGGAGGGAATTTTTGTCTCTACGAGATCTGCCTGCTCGTCTAAAGAACTGAAGCCCAGCCGGGTCATTCTTGCGATGACTGGTGATATGGAGAAAGCTTCAAGCGCCATTCGGATTAGTTTGGGAGCATTCAACACGCAAGAGGAAATCGAACTTGCTCTGTCAATTTTGAAAAAAAACATTACCAATTTACAAAAGATAATGAGGGTGTGAACAATGAATTATGATTCCATTTTACTTCGGTTTGGAGAATTAACACTGAAAGGGGTAAATCGGGGCCAGTTTGAAGATAAATTGAAAAAAAACATAAAGAGAATTCTTCGTCAATTTCCAGAAATTAAGATTCATAAAACCTATGGTAGAATGTATGTTCAATTAAATGGAACTCCCTATGAGCCAGTCCTTAATCAATTGAAGAAGGTATTTGGGATTGTTTCATTTAGCCCTACCAAAAGAGTAGAGCAAGATGTAACGGAAATTCAAAAAGGGTCTTTGGATGTTTTTTTAGATGTCTCTCCTAGGCCTACTACATTTAAGGTTTCAGTGAGGAGGGCAGATAAACGTTTTCCCATTCCTTCACAAGAAATGAATCATATCGTTGGAGGATATATCCTCAAAAACTGTAAGGGATTAAAAGTTGATGTTCATCATCCGGATGCGGTTATTTATATTGAAATTCGGGATGAAGGAGTTTATATTTCCTGTCAATCGATTCCCGGATTAGGTGGATTACCCCTTGGTACGAGCGGAAAAGCCATGTTAATGCTTTCCGGGGGAATTGACAGTCCCGTTGCTGGATGGTTAACGATGAAACGGGGGGTACCCATCGAAGGAGTCCATTTTCATAGTTATCCTTTTACCAGCGAAAGAGCCAAGCAAAA
The DNA here is from genome assembly GCF_021608135.1 of Microaerobacter geothermalis. Taxonomy (NCBI): domain Bacteria; kingdom Bacillati; phylum Bacillota; class Bacilli; order Caryophanales; family Bacillaceae; genus Microaerobacter; species Microaerobacter geothermalis. The sequence continues at coordinate 13,052 of NZ_JAKIHL010000043.1, read as the reverse complement.
AGTAATTGATTTATCACGCGTTCTTTCCCAATACAGCGGTGAAATGAAGCTTCACATCGTTCCTTTTACTGAGATACAGACCCAGATACGGCAGCATGTTCCCGACGATTTAAGCATTACCATTATGAGACGGATGATGATGCGAATTACGCAAGGCTTAGCGAATCAGAGAAAAGCCTTGGCCATATCCACGGGAGAGAGTTTGGGACAGGTGGCCAGCCAAACCTTGGAAAGTATGAATACCATCAATAAAGTGGTGGATATTCCTGTTCTTCGCCCCCTGATTGCCATGGACAAACAAGAAATTATTAAGCTTGCCAGACAGATTGGTACGTATGAAACTTCTATCTTGCCTTATGAGGATTGCTGCACTATTTTTATGCCAAAATCTCCAAGAACCCGTCCGAATCCTCAGGTAGCGGAACGATTTGAAAAAAGGTTAGATGTGGATCTGTTAGTGGAAAAAGCGGTTGCAGATACGGAAATGATGGTAATCAAGCCAAAATCCGATGAAAAAGAGATGTCTTTTTTCTAGTAAAGTGAATCGGAGTCACCTAAATGTCCAGGAGCTTACCGCAACCGATCACCATCTTGGAAGAAGGAGAAGGTTATTATATTTTATTGATTACCCCATAGGGTATATGATATAATCTCATTGATACCATTGCTCAAGGAAAAAGGAGGTGTACAATGGGTTGGACGGAAATCGTCTTCATTTTACTGGTTATTACCTTTATTATTTGGAGAATGCTTCCGGTTAAAGGGCTGATAGAACTTCAGCCAAATGAATTTAAGGAAAAAATGAAATCAGGACAACTTATAGATGTACGGACTGAGTCTGAATATCGAAACGGACATATTCCTGGCTCCATTAATATTCCTCTTCATTCGTTAAGGAGAAATATGGGGAAAATTTCTAAGGAGAAAGAGGTTTTATTGTACTGTCAAAGTGGAATGAGAAGTAAAAAGGCGGCAAAAATATTAATAGGAAAAACTAAGCCCGTATGTTACCACTTAAAAGGGGGAATATCAAACTGGCCATTTTCATTAAAAAAATAAATTTCTTCATATGATCTTCATACCTCTGTTTTATACTAAAACTACATACCGGTAATGGTATATAATAAAAGGAGGTATAGAAAAATGATGGGTTTTGGCGGAATGGGTTTTGGATATGGTTTATTTAACATGATTTTTTGGATATTGATCCTTGTTGGAATTGTTTATTTGGTAATCTATCTTGTGAAAGGAAACGATTCGAAGGGTGGGGGTAATGAGGCCCTTCAAGTCCTGGACAGAAGATATGCCAACGGAGAAATTAGCGAGGATGAATATAAGAGAATGAAGGAAAATTTAAAAAAATAAGGAGGTTGTTTACGTGTTTCACTATACGGTAAGCACTACCAAAGAAGTGGATGAAGCTGTAGAAGCATTGGAATCCTCCCTTAAAGATGAAGGGTTTGGAGTATTGTGGCAGTTAGATATTCCTTCCAAACTGAAGGAAAAGGGAGTAGATTACGACAATCCATACCGTGTCCTGGAAGTATGTAATCCCCATGAAGCAAAAAAGGTATTAAGTCATAATTTGCATGTGGGTTATTTTCTGCCGTGTAAGATTGTTGTATATAAGGATCAGAATGAAACGAAGATCGGGCTACCTAAACCAACACACTTGATTGGATTTGTTGATGAAGAAAGCCAATTTTTACAAGAAGTTGCCCAAGATGTTGAGAAAAGATTAATAAAAGCCATCGATCAAGTGAAGTAGAATAAATGGAAGACATGTAAAACTTTAGTTGCAATCTATAATGAGGTTCCCAAACGATGATAATCGGGGGAACCTTTTTTTGGTCTTATAAGGATGATTTGGTTTCCAAAAAATATGTGGTAATCACCAAATAGTTCCGATATTATATTTGCAGGAAAAAGGGTGATGATAGTCGTAAAGAATACGGAAAGGGGGGGATGGAGTGGTATTTGATCTAATGATAACCTTGGGTCAGGGTATGAGTGTGGTTGCAACCATCGCATTTTTGTTAACCCGCCTTCCTCTCGTTCAACGTTTATTCCGGCAATCCATCAGTTTAAAGGATAAATTTCTCCTAATTCTCATATTTGGCGGAATGGGTATCATTGGCACATATACAGGGGTGTTGATGGATGGAGGTGCCATTGCCAATTCTAGGGTAATTGGAGTCATGGTAGGAGGACTTTTTGGAGGTCCGGTTGTCGGCATAGGAGCAGGTCTTTTGGCTGGGGCCCACCGGTTGACTTTGGGAGGATTTACGGCCCTTGCTTGCGGAATCGCAACAACGGTTGAAGGACTGATCGGAGGAATCATTTCAAAAAAAATTCGTAAAGAACGATTGAATTGGAGAACGGCCTTTTTAGCAGGATTATTGGCAGAATTCGTCCAAATGTTGATTATTCTTCTTATTGCCAAGCCCTTTGATAAAGCCTGGGATTTGGTCATGGTAATTGGGATTCCGATGATCTTTGTGAATGCACTGGGTATTTCCATATTCGTTGTGATTGTTCAAATGGTCTTTAAAGAATGGGAGAGGGCGGGAGCTGTTCAAGCCCAAAAATCTTTGAAGATTGCCCAGCAAACACTTCCCTTTTTGAGAAAAGGATTAACCGAGGAGACCGCTCGAAAAGTAAGCCAAATCATCTACCATGAAATGGATTTTGATGCGGTAGCCATCACCAATTTAAAGGTCGTTTTGGCGCATGTCGGAGTAGGTTCGGATCATCATCATCCTGGCACATCCTTACGAACATTAGCCACTACGAAATATCTCAATCCTGGCAAACCGCTAGTGGCAAAGACCAGGGAAGAAATGAGTTGCACACATCCTGGATGTCCGTTATTTACTGCTTTAGTTGTCCCATTGCGAAACGGTAAGGAAGTGATTGGGGCTCTTAAGCTTTATTACAATAAAAAAAGGGAATTCAGCCGACTGGATCATGATTTTGCCGTGGGACTGGCACATCTTTTTTCATCACAATTAGAATTGGCTTCACTGGAATATCAATCACAGCTTTTAACCAAGGCTGAGATAAAAGCATTACAGGCTCAAATTCAGCCCCATTTCTTATTTAATGCATTAAATACGATTGTTTCTTTCAGTCGCACTTCACCGGAAACTGCCAGGAGCCTGCTTATTCATTTGGGTAACTTTCTTCGCCGAAATTTAGAGCACAAAGATTTAGTTCCCCTTAAAACAGAATTGGAACATATTCACGCTTACTTGGCGATCGAGAAAGCAAGATTTGGGGATCGATTGATCATCAAATGGGAAATTGAAGAACAATCACGTATACTGCTTGTCCCTCCCTTGATTCTGCAACCCTTAGTGGAAAATGCGATAAAACACGGAATATTGCCTCGGAAGAGTGGAGGAACCATTCAAATCTCGACCATGACACTAACTGGAAATGATGGAAAACTATTCTTAAAAGTAAGAGTGGATGACAATGGAGTTGGGATGGAAGAGGGAATATCATCGACAAAGAAAGGGTTGGGGATTGGATTAACCAATGTAAATGAGAGACTGAAAGCGATGTATGGAGAAGAATCCACATTATCCATTAAAAGCACAGCAGGCGTCGGAACGTCGGTTTCGTTTATGATTCCTGCAAGTGAATCACAGATACCAGTTGAAAGGAATGATCATTTTGAGGGTTCTCCTGGTGGATGATGAAAAACCAGCTCGTGATGAACTAAAATTTCTCTTGGATCAGTATCCGGAAGTAAAGATTTGTGGGGAAGCAGAAAATGGACTGGATGCTTTTCAATTAATCGAAATGGTCAATCCAGATGTGGTTTTTCTGGATATCGAAATGTATGAGATGAATGGAATACAATTGGCCAAACTCCTAAAAAAGAGAAACAAGCCTCTCCCGTTGATTGTCTTCTCTACGGCTTTTACAGATTATGCAGTGGATGCCTTTGATTTGAAAGCGGTAGATTATATTCTCAAACCCTATCAGGAGGAGAGAGTAGCGGAAACGGTACAGCGTTTAACAGAAAAAATGAACCAATGCATGCAGAAACGGATATTAAAAAAGATTGTTGTCGAGCAAAAAGGGAAATTAATTCCCATCGAACCCACGGATATTATATTTATAAAGGCAGAGGAACGAAAGACAATTATCCTGACTAAGTCTGGGGAATTTTATACGAAACTATGCCTTCAGGAGTTGGAGGATGCCCAGCTGCCAATTCAGCTTTATCGAACCCATCGAAGTTACTTGGTAAATATTGACCAGATTGCCCAGCTGATTCCGTGGTTTAACTATACGATGAGGTTGAAAATGAAGCATTGTGATCTGGAGATTCCTGTAAGCCGAAATCGTGTCAAAGAATTAAAAGGACTCTTAGGTTGTTAAAATTATTACCTTATATTAATGATTACCATTCAACAAAAATACATGCCATTCAGGCATGTATTTTTGTTGTTCATCCATAAAGTATCTAAATATTTTGTTTATTTGGTTATGATATGAGATGTCAGACTGGTGCAAGGGGGTGAAGGGTATGTTTCAGGATTATCTCTCGATGCTTGAAGAACGATATTCAAAATTTTTTAATATTCACAAAAATGTAAAGATACATGAAGATCACTTTTCATTATATGCCTACTCTGAAATTCACAATGAAAAATACTTTGGTTCAAAGAGCTTGAAAATATGGCGTGCCGAAAATTATGAGCATTGTTTTGTGAAAACGTTTTCTGACTTTAATGAACATGATTTTTCTCGATTTACTGCTTTCTTGGAATCGGCAGTGGAAACCCATGTGAGGCCCCATCATGAACATATGTCTACGACGATTACTGGTGTGGCTCTGATTCCTGTGAAATTGACCCCGTCCATTGAAAAAAGGGTGAGGAAATATTCCTATCGTAAGAATTTCAAGTGGACTTTATATGGTTGGGCAGAGGTTCGCTTGATTATCGTTTCCTTATCAGAAGGAAAAGTTTGCACCAACCGCAAAGGAAGGGAGGTGGCTAAATTTTATCAGCCATTGGAGGCAAGAGATGAGGCTGTAATATAAGATTCGTATTATCCAAATTGTCAATTTGTGTTAGGAGGGAAAGAATTGTGAGTTCATTAGCGATTGTGATTATTGCACTGATATCTTTCTTAGTTGCTTATGTCACCTATGGGGCATGGGTGGCAAAAAAAATGGGGATTGACCCACTTAGAAAAACACCAGCCCATTCCATGGGTGATGGGGTGGACTATGTTCCGGCTAAGGCTCCAGTACTCCTTGGTCATCATTTCGCATCCATCGCAGGGGCATCTCCCATCATCGGGCCGATCACGGCAGCCGTTTTTGGCTGGATTCCTGCCTTTTTATGGATTGTCTTGGGTGGAATCTTCTTTGGGGCCGTCCATGATTTCACTTCTTTGTTTGCTTCGGTAAGACATAAGGGAAAATCAATCGGTCAAATTATTAATGAAAACGTTGGGGCAACAGGGAAAAAATTATTTAATATTTTTGCCTGGTTAACCTTGGTTCTTATTATTGCCGTTTTTGCCATTATCACCGCCAATACATTTGTTGCAGTTCCTTCAGCAGGGACAGCTTCTCTCTTGTTTATTCTGGTGGCAGTTATTTATGGTTTTGCGGTTTATCGAAGTAATGTTCCTGCTTTGCCCGCATCCTTAATCGGGATTGCTTTGCTTTTTGTTAGCATCTGGGTTGGTCTTAATTACCCAATTGCTTTATCCTTTAGTACCTGGATCTATATTTTATTGATTTACATTGTGATCGGCTCTATTGCGCCCGTTTGGGTTTTATTGCAGCCAAGGGATTATTTAAACTCTTATCTTCTTTATTCCCTCTTAGCCGGTGCAGTGATTGGGTTATTCTTATCCAACCCGACCATCCAATTGGTGGGTTATGCCGGATTTAAAACAGATTTAGGATATTTATTCCCAGTGTTATTTGTTACCATTGCCTGTGGTGCGATTTCAGGATTCCATTCTCTGGTTTCTTCAGGTACCACTTCCAAACAGTTAAACAGTGAAAAAGATGCCAAATTAATTGGATTTGGAGGAATGCTGATTGAGAGTACCCTTGCAGTTATCGCACTGATCACTGCTGCGATGCTGATCCCTGCTGATTATAAATCCTTAATGACCGAGGGTGGAGGACCGGTTGCCTTATTCTCTGCTGGCGTAGGTCAGTTTTTGACCAAATTGGGAATCGCGCTTGAAGTAGGGAAGAGTTTTACCGCTTTAGTGGTTTCCGCCTTTGCTTTGACCACCCTGGACACAGCAACCCGTCTTGGACGCTTTATATTCCAGGAGCTGTTTGAAAAAGAGGTTTCAGAAAATCAGTCTGCTCAAGTAAAGCAAAGCATTTTTGCCAACCGTTATGTGGCTACGTTGGTGACTGTTGTTTTTGCCGGATTGTTAGCATTAAGTGGTCAATGGAAAGCAATCTGGCCTATTTTTGGCTCAGCGAATCAGTTGCTTGCTGCGATTGCCCTTCTTGCCGTTTCGGTATGGTTGGCTAAACTGGGTAAAAATAATGCATTTACCAAGTATCCGATGGTCTTCATGTTCCTTGTCACCTTATCTGCGTTAGGGTTTTTAATTTATTCCAACCTGTTAAAAGGGAATATGGTTTTAGTTTTTGTAGGAGCAGCACTCTTTATCTTAGCTGTAGTTCTTGTGATCCAGTCTTTTAAGGCTTTGACAAATCCGATAAATCCGGAGTCAACAAAGGGTGACTCAACCTATGGAAAAACAGTTTAAGGTGATTATTATTCGTGAGGATGAAGAGGGTGGACAATGCTGTGCTGCCCTTGAAGGAGAATATGCGATGGAACTGGAAGGGAAGCCTTTGTTCGAAGAGAGACGAGTGATTATGGAAAACATGGGAGTTCTATTTTCTCTTCTGGAAAAAGAATTTGGTCCACATATTCAGATTGATATGGTAGATCCTCGAAATCAAGCCTACCTTATTCCCCGGCTGATCCGGGACATTAGAGAATATCGGGTTCCATGGTTAAGAGGGTTTAAAACCATATTTGGCTATCGCATTCCAAGCATTATCTGTAATGGAGAGCTGATAGCATCAGGAAAACATATTGTGATCGCTGATGTATTTGAAAAGATTAAAGAACTAAAAGAAAAGGAACCGGCTTAATCGGTCCCTTCAATGACATATATGAATTCAAGATAGAAAAAGGAAAACTCCCCCTGTAAGACAGAGGGAGTTAATTTTTAGGAAATTTACTTTTGTACTTCTTCAAGGAGTAACGTCAGTTTGGCCAATACTTTGTCGCCTTCAGTTTTTGCTTTCGATAGATCTTCTGCTTCCAAAGCACTAAACCAATTGGCTGCATCGGACAATAACGTATTGGCGGCTTCCTCACCTAAATAATCTTTTGATACCAGTTCGATGTTTTTAAGGAACACGTTTCCTTCCATGGCACTTTCTAGGGCCAATTCCTTGTTACCTTCTTCAAGGGCCTTTGGAGCTTTTTCATAATAACCCTTAATTTTACCTATGAAAGCTCTGGCAAAAGCTTTATCGATTTCCTCAAAGTTGATATTAGCAGGATCTTCGTTTAGGGAGAAGCGTTTCTGGATCAGATCTGCCGCTTCTTGATCACCTGAGGAAAGGGAACCGTAAATCGCTTGATAAAATCCCCAAGCTTCTATTTGTTCAGCCTTCACTTCATCTGTTTTTCCTGCCGCAACGTCTTCAGAAATGGCTTTGGCATATTTAAGTACAGCAAGATAGTGGCTTCTGTAGATGGTCTTATCTACGATTTGACCGGCTACCTTAAATTGGGTGACCTCTCCGGATTGAATTGCTTCCTTTTCTTGAGCCAACCCTAAGTCAATCTGGTTCACCATGTCAACTTTCCAGTAATCATCCCTTTTTGCAGCGGTTGGCTTTTGTACCTCTTCAACATAAGTAAGAAGTTCTTCATATTTTGCCTGGGCGTCTTCTTTCTTTCCTTCTGCCAGAAGGGCTGCAATATCTTTATGTAGTTTTTTCTGAGCAGAATAGAAATAGGATTGAATGGTTTTGTCAATTAATTGCCGAATCACATTGGTATCCAGTTCTTTGCCTTTTCCGCCGTTGATCGCTGCTACAATGGCTTGATCCCAATCTGAAGATGTGCCGATTATATTTTGTTGAAGATTTTCAACATAAATGCTTTCTACCATGTCATAATTAACATCTTCTCCATTTTTTGCTTTCTCCAGTTCGGCTTTGATGTCAAAATAAGCCTTTATGTCTTTAGCTGCTTGTGTCAGGCTATCCTCTTGTGAAACTTCTTGACTGGAATTGGATGGAGCACTCGGTGAAGTTTGCTCCGTTTGTTGATTTTGTTGAGCTGTTTCCTTAATTGGAGCAGCTTCTTCCTTTCCGCATCCTGCCAATACAGTTCCTCCAATAAGCAACACCCCTGCTACTAGAATTTTTCCTACTTTTTCTTTTTTCACGAAAAAACCCTCCCATAAAAAATTTCACTCCCAATCTTGATCATAATAACATTGATAATCATTGTCAATAGAATGAATTTTTTTCTCAATATTTAAACATGACGAATCTGTGAACAAATCTGTTTTGTCCAGTCTAAACATATGCTAATGTTAAGGAAGGAGAACTTTTGGAGGTTGTAAAAATGGATATGGAAATCGTTCTGGCATTAATCAATATTATGATTATTGATCTGGTTCTTAGTGGTGATAATGCGGTGGTGATTGGCATGGCAAGCCGCCGTTTGCCTGAAAATCAGAGGAAAAAAGCGATTTTATGGGGGACGGTTGGGGCTGTCTTCTTGCGGGTATCGTTAACGGCTCTAACGGTATGGATCTTGATGATCCCTTTGTTAAAGGCCATCGGCGGCATTTTGCTGCTGTGGATTGCATTTAAACTATTAATCGATGATGAGAAAGAAGTATCCACGATTCAGGAAGGAAAGAATCTGGCTCAGGCGATTAAAACCATTATTGTCGCAGATTTTGTGATGAGCCTGGATAATGTATTGGCTGTTGGAGGTGCCGCCCATGGAAATGTCTACTTGGTTTTGTTCGGACTAGGACTTAGTATCCCTCTCCTTATGTGGGGCAGTGTATTAGTGGCCAGATTAATGAACCGTTTTCCCGTTCTCGTCTATATTGGCTCGGGAATTTTGGCTTATACTGGAGGGAATATGGTCATAGAAGATAAGCTGATACAGCGGTGGTTGCCACATCCCCTTTCATTTCTATCTTGGTTAGTTCCTGTGATTTTAATGATATGCATCTTGGTGGCAGGGAAAATCAGGAGAAAAGATTCCTTTAGTTTTACAAGATGAATAAATATGGGTGAATCAGAGAAAAATAGGCAGGTATAGCATTCATTTCGTATGGAGTAGGCCTATGTCAAAAAAAATCATCATGATGACAGAAAATGTTGCCGGTTTAGGGCATACCAAAGCTGCGGAATCATTGGCAATGGCATTGGCAAAAGTGGATACCAATGTAGAGTGCCGGATTATTCCGATGATGAATCTGGTTCATCCCCATGTGGAAAAGGTATCAAGAGAGGCTTATTATTTGATGATCAAACATGTCCCTCGATTATGGGGCATTCTTTATGATAATGAGCAATGGTTAAGCTTTATGTTTAAGAATAAATTAGCTAAACTTTGGAAATCCAAGCTTGAAAAATTTTTTCAAGATGAAAAACCTGATTTAGTTGTGGCTACCCACGCATTTTGCCTGGGGGCAGCATCTTTACTGAGAAGAGAGGGAATAATCCCATCTTTAGGAGCTGTTATAACCGACTATGGTTTTAATGGATTTTGGGTTTATCCGGATATCGATTTTTATATCGTTCCCCACGAGGATATTAAAGAATATGTACGTAAAAAATTTGGCATTTCGGGAGAACGGATTTGGCCTACAGGGATTCCAATCCATCCTGATTTTTCGGAATTTGTGCAGACTCATAAAGAAGAACTAAGGAAGAAAATGGACCTGGAACCTAAACTTATTACCATTCTTTTGACAGGTGGTGGCTGGGGTTTTGGTCCGATGGAAGAGATCTTGCAACATCTCTTGACCATCCCCACACCTTTGCAGATTTTGGTAATTACCGGTAACAACACCAAGTTATATCAGCGATTGAGCAAAATACAGTCAGATCATCATCATATTCGGGTATTTGGATATATCTCGTCACTGATACACGTGATGGCAGTTTGTGACTTAATCATTACTAAGCCAGGAGGATTAACAACAGCCGAAGCATTAGCCCTCAACATTCCCTTGTTCATTCATGAATCCATCTATGGACAAGAGAGCAGAAACGCTTCATTTTTGTTAGAAAGGGGGTTAGCCCATTCGTTTAATACTCCAAAGGACTTAGTGTATCATCTACAAGGGTTTATAAATGATTTCTCAAAGCTGGAACATATAAGACATAAAACTAATGATTATGGGAAACCTTCATCAAGTTATGATAGTGCTAAAAGAATACTCCATCATCTACAGTTTTTGCATTAAAACTGAATATAACCATTGGAAAAATTGGTTGATTCATCACGTTTCTTCCATCATTTACTTTCCTTACGTGGGTATGGTGACTGACGTTTCGTCACATTCTATAGATACACCACGTAAGGAGGTGATTAAAGATGCCAGCACAACAACAAAATGACCCAAGAAATACGAACCAATTAGTTGTGCCTCAAGCTGCCCAAGCCATTGATCAAATGAAATATGAGATTGCACAAGAGTTTGGCGTTCAGCTTGGCCCTGACACGACTTCTCGTCAAAATGGATCTGTTGGGGGAGAAATCACTAAGCGTTTGGTGAAAATGGCTCAACAGCAAATTGGTGGAAGGTTCCAGTAAGTAAAAGTTCATATGATGGTTTATAGGGCGGCTAAGGCTGCCCTTCACTATTTTTTTCATAAATTTTTAAAAATAGGGGAAGGAATTTTGTGATAAAATATAGAATAGGTGAAAGGTTAAAATAAAGATAAATATTTAGAAAAAAATAGGAGGAGCGGGAATGGAGGAGTTTAAGAATAACCTAATTGCCCCTGATTTTTATAACATGGCGGAGGATATCGACAAACACGGGGACGATCAAACCAAAATTGCCCTTTATTGGGAAAATGAAAATGGAGAAGAAAAGATATTGCCTTACTGGAAGCTTCGGAGTGAGTCAAATCGATTGGGTAATGGTTTAAAGGAAATGGGATTATCCAAAGGGGATAAAGTGATGATCCTAGTACCAAGGACTCCGGAAGCATACATTATTTATTTGGCATGTCTAAAGCTGGGCTTAATTTTGATGCCTGGATCAGAATTGTTAATGTCTAAGGATATTCTGTATCGGGTCTCCCATGCCGGTGCCAAGGGGGTGATTGCCCACCATTCTCTGACCGATAGAGTGGATGAAATCAGAGGGCAGACAGATACCCTTACACATTTCATTGTAGTGGGAGAAGAAAAAGAGGGATGGACTTCTTATTTCTCATTAAAAGAAAATCAATCCAATCAATTGGAAATCGAAAAAACAAGCAGGGACGATATTGCCTTTTTATCTTATACCTCGGGAACAACCGGTAATCCGAAGGGAGTGATTCATACTCACAGTTGGGCCTATGCACACCAAGAAGTGGCTGCAAAACTATGGCTTGACGTAAAGCCGAATGATATTGTTTGGGCCACTGCAGGACCTGGATGGGCAAAGTGGATTTGGAGCCCCTTTATCTCAACCTTGGGCATTGGTGCGGCCGGGTTGTCCTATCTCGGGAAGTTTGAACCCAAAAAATATTTATCTCTTTTAGAAAAGTATCAGGTGAATGTGTTGTGCTGCACCCCTACCGAGTATCGACTAATGGCAAAGGTGGATGGATTGGAGCAGTATGATCTCCGTCATCTCCGGAGTGCCGTCAGTGCCGGTGAACCTCTAAACCGGGAGGTTATTGATACCTTTAAACGCTATTTTAATGTGGAAGTTAGGGACGGCTATGGACAAACGGAAAACACGTTATTGGTAGGAACACTTAAGGGGATGGAAGTAAAAGCCGGTTCAATGGGTCAACCTACTCCCGGTAATCAAGTTGCAATCATTGATGATGACGGAAAGCCCGTGAAAAAGGGAGAAGTGGGGGATATTGCGGTCAATAGAAATGCTCCGGCGCTTTTCAAGGGATATTATCAAGATCCGGAAAGAACATCTATGGCCTTCAGGGGAGATTGGTATGTAACAGGTGACCAGGCCCGGGAAGATGAAGACGGATATTTCTGGTTTGAAGGCCGTTCTGATGATATTATTATTAGCGCAGGGTATACCATTGGTCCCTTTGAAGTGGAGGATGCACTGGTAAAACACCCACTGGTGGCTGAATGTGCAGTAGTGGCTAGCCCCGATGAAATTAGGGGAAGCATCGTAAAAGCTTTTGTCGTCCTGAAGGATCACTCAAAGGCATGCGAAGATCTGGTGAAAGAACTTCAGGACCATGTAAAGAAAGTGACGGCTCCTTATAAATATCCAAGAGAAATAGAGTTTGTAACAGAATTGCCTAAGACAACCTCAGGAAAGATTCGAAGGGTTGAGTTGAGGAAGATGGAAAAAGAAAGAAAAAAACAGGCATAAATCAATAGATATCCGCACTCGTTTAGGGTGTGGGTTTTATTTTAGACAAATATGTTTAATGTGTTAAAATAACCTAATCTAATTTAACATAAATGTATAGTTTCACGAAAACTCCCGATGGAACGAATAAGGACGAACTCGAAGGCTGTCCTTAGTAAATTCATTAGTTCCATCCACACACTTGGGAGATATGAACCTGATCTTGGCATGTCTTTTGCAAGATAATTATGGCAAATTTGAAAGGGGGAAATGAAAAGATGGTCATAGATTTTAAAAACGAACCGTTTACCGATTTCAGTAAAGAGGAAAACCGAAAAGCCTTTAAGGAAGCACTAAAGCTTGTCGAGTCCCAGTTGGGTCAGGAATACGATTTGATCATTGGGGGGGAAAGGATCAAGACAGAGAAGAAAAGAAAATCC